>NZ_DASTAT010000022.1 GCF_035712445.1 Oligoflexus sp.
GTCTCATCGCCGTGAATGCCGGCGTCTTCGCGCTCAGCTTCAGCGCGAGCTATGGTTTCCTCACGCAGGCGGTCACGCAAACGACTCTCTTCACCAGCCTGATCCTTATTTCCTCGGGTCTTGCTGCCGCCTGGCGCGGCTATCGACCGGCAATTTTCTATACGCTTGGCTGGACCTGCCTCCTCATGGGCAACATGGCTTTGGCACTCATGTTCAACGGTCTCTTCCCTTTCAATTTCTTTGCGCAGTGGGGCAACCTTCTGGGTGGAGCCATGGAAGTGGCGCTCATGTCGCTTGCCCTTGGCAGTCGCGTCAACGATATGCAGGCTCGCTCGGAGCAGACGATCAAATCATTGAACGCGGCCCTGACCAAACAGATTCAGGAAGTGGAAAGCATAGTCGCCGAGCGCACGCAGACCATCCGTTCGATCATTGATCATGTGAAGAGCGGATTTTTCACGATCAACAGCCGACTGGAGGTCGAGGCCGGCTTTACCCGCTCCTGCCAGCGTCTTCTGGGCGATCGCATTCAGGATCAGGCTTCCCTTCTTGATGTCCTGGGACTCAGCGGGGAACGGCGCAGTATCTTTCAAATGACCGTGCAGCAAGTGTTTGCGGATAGCATGCCCGAGGAAGTCAGCCTCGCTCAAATCCCAAGGACCTTCCGCATGGGCGAGAGCGTCCTGATCCTTGAAGGCGGCCTCATCCGTGATCCCGATGGCAGGCCCAAGGCCATCCTCTTCACCGTCAACGACATCACCAAACTCCGCATGAAGCAACGCGAGGCGCATCGCAGCGCAATGCTCATCAAGATCCTGCGCAACATGGATGCCTTCCGTTCCTTCATCAAGATCACGCGCGAAAATCTGCAGCACCTCGCCCATTCCGAGGTCCGCAGCAAAAGGAAGATGGTGGCCTTCATCCTGCATACGCTCAAGGGCAATTGTCTCATCTTTAACATGAAGGCGCAGGCTGATCACATCCATAAGCTGGAAGGCAAAGGCGAGCTGAGCGTCGACGACATCCAGGCGCTTGAACGGAGTTTCCAGCACTTCCTTACACGCCATGCGGATATTCTGGGCCTGGAGTGGGACGAGGAGCATGATGAGGACGTCGTCCTTAAGCATTCGAGCCTTCTGGAGCTTCGCCAGGAGCTGATGCGACTCGGTGTCTCCTTCGACTTCGTCAAGTTCTATGATGCCTGGGTCCGCAGCATTACCGCTCGCTCCGCGAACAGCCTCCTCGGTCCCATCGTCGATGACGTGCAGCTCCTGGCGAGGCGCTGCGGTCGCAAGGTGGATTTTGAACTGCAGGGAGCCGCGGTCAAGATCTACTCGGATCAGGAAAAGCATCTCATCAAAAACCTCGTTCACCTCGTTCGCAATGCCGTGGTTCATGGCATTGAACAGGACCGTGGCACCAAGCCGGCCTCGGGCAAGGTCACGCTGCGCTTCAAAGAAACGAACCAGGGACTGGAAATCCTCTGCATGGACGATGGTCGCGGCATGGATCGCCGACAGATCGTGCAGATGCTCATTGAAAAAGGCCTGGCAGGATCGGGGGACATCGAAACGAAGAGCATCTCGGAGCTTATCGAGATCCTTTCGTCCGAAGGCTTCACCAGCACGCGTGAGGTGGATCTCTACTCAGGCCGTGGGGTCGGCGTGGCTTCCGTCTACGCCGCTGTTCGGGAGTGCCAGGGGGATATCGAGATCAAAACGGTCCAAGGGCAAGGAACTGAGTTTGTCATTACCTTGCCAAGAGGCAAGGAGTCTGAAGGCAGGAATCGCAAGGTCGGATGAATTACAGTTTACGTCTTCGTTCGCATGGGGACAGCTTTGACTCCGTAAGCTCGGGTGGAATCAAATTTCGCTTCAAAGCTGTCCTGCACTTTAAAACCATGAGCCCCCAGTACTTCCGGGAGGCGACTTTTAATCTTATTCAGCTGGTCGAGATCAGGCGGCGTGTAAAAGAAAAAAGCCAAGGCTCGGGGACGCAGCAGTTCCCGCAGACGCTCCAATTCTTTCCCGGGTTTCAACCAGAAGACATTGACATTGAACGCCAAGGCCTTATGGAACAGCTCTCCATTCCATTCAAGATCAGACAGTGCAACCGCACGGAACAGGACCTGGCCGCTCTCCATCGGCTTTCTGTTTTTCATGATAGCTTTTTGAATCATCGTCGACGAGGCATCGATGGCCAGCAAGTGACCACTCTTTAACTTCTCGCAGACCCAAGGAACAGCAGAGCCTGTGCCGCAGCCAATTTCAAGAACCTGGTCCCCCGGCTTAATCGCCATGCACTCCACGGCCCACTTTTGCCGCTGCAGGCCCTTATCCTGACTCATGGCCTCGCCCCCCTCTTTGTGGCCGACCGCCGCCTGGCCTTGACTGTCGAATTCTAGCACAAAGGCGAGGTCGGATTCACAAAAGAAGCTCAGTTGTCACGATGCCTGAACCCTGAGACGAGACATTGTCTCTGCGCTGATTCCCAACTCCCGCTGATCGGACGAGCCCACGTCGATAAGAATTTCCAGAGGCATTATCATTTCGACAGCAAAGGAACGATAGCCAGTGACGGACACTTCCCCTGTCCAAACCAACTGCACGGCACCTCCCAAAGATTCCACTGTCTCACGTACGGCGCTGGTGCCAAGCCCGCGGCCAGATATCTCCGAGGCTTCGTCCCGTTTAGGAATCATGGATAAGGACTCCGACACCTCGTTTTCCAGGATCGTTCCAGGGCTCGCGCCCTGCACCAGGACGCGCACGCGTGATCGGTTGTGATCGGTCCATCCTATGCGAGGCGCGCCAATGCTTGAGGTTGGCGAGGCGCTATGGATGCACGCAGGTTCACCTGGTACTGGAACGAGAAGGTGACAAAAGTATCCGGCTCGGCCTTCGATTTGATCCGCTTCAGAGTCACCTCATCCACCTCATGATCCAGCACCACGCGGAAAGTCCCGCCGAGCGAATGGCAATAGTGCCGAATCGCATCCATGCCTATGCCACGCCCTGATATCAACGTGGTTTTCCTGGCTGTTGAAAAGCCCAGCTGGAAGATGACTTCCACCATATCATCGACGGTCGCCGCTTCGGTCAAGAAGCCTTTTTCCAGCCCGAGCTGATAGACCCGGGACAGGTTCAAACCCCGTCCATCGTCGCGATAGATGACTGTCGCATTCTTCGCGGCATCAATGCTGACGTCGACCGTGATCTCGCCGAAGGTCCGCTTGCCGAGACGGCTTCTTTCATCAGGGCTTTCAATGCCATGATCAACGGAATTGCGGATCAGATGATGAAAGACATTCTGAGCAATATCTTCAATCTCATCACTCAAGATCATAAAACCCTGCGGGTTCCGAATGGTCACGACCGGCACCAGCTTGCCCGTGTCCTTGGCCACCTTTTCCAAGGAAGGGGTAATCAAATCCGCGAAGAAGCTTTCCAACAGCCGACCCTTCTGCTTTTTACTGGTATCAAAGAAGCGGGCGAACTTATCCATGAACACCGTCTGATAGGACTTGACCAGGTTTTGGCAGGAGTCCGATGCGGCGATCAGCTTCTGCAATTTGTCTTCGCGCGGTCCTTCACCAAACTCTTTCAGGAGACTTTCCACATCATGCACGGCATCAGCGATGCGGGCAAAGCCCAGCGACCTTGAGTTGCCCTTGATGGTGTGATACGCCCGGAAAAGGACGGGATACGCCAGATCCCGATCCGTAGCCAGACGCTTCAGGTTGGCATCGATTTCCAGCCAGGCGCTGACCGTCCGGTTGATGAATTTCTGCGTCTTCTCGATATCATTGGCCAGAATTTCCAGCAGCATGGCCGCTTCCAGCTCATTCTTATGGGCGCGGGCCCGGAGTTCTTTCAGCTCAGTGACATCGCGCAGCGCCACCAGCACCTTGTCCACTTCACCATCTTCATTCGCAATCGCGCCCCATTCCGCTTCGATATGCATGGTGCGGCCTTCGTCCCGCAGCTGGAATTCACGAATCAATCGGGATTTATTGGCTTCCCAGCCCAGTTCAATATCCTGGCCGAACGAGAATTCCAGACAGCTCAAAATCTGGGAGACCTGGTTGGCGGAAAGGTCGGTGTGGGCAAAGATCGCCTCGTTCAGGGCCTGTCCTGAAAGGTTGCCGCGACCGATCATCTGCACGAGGTGGTCGGAGACTTCCGCTCCCAGCTTCATGTCCGCGCGGAAGGTGAAGATGCCCTGATTGATGTTGGCGAGGATCTCGCGAATGTCGCGTGTGCGCTCGCGAACCTTGCCGTCCAGGGTTCGGATGTTTTCCTCCTGCGTGGCGATCAGGGTCGCTTGCAGCTGCTTTTTCTCCTCAGCCTCTTTCAGCATCTGCCGCTCGGCTTGAAGCTTCTGATGCTTGATCAGGTTGATGCGCGCACCCAAGGCAAAGGATAGAAGGATCATTTCCACGTTGGCGCCGATCAGCTGGCTCCAGGTCGTCAAGAAGTTGCGCTCCAGGACACCGGCTCCGGCCATCATCACCATGATGTTGCCTCCGATCACGAAGACCCAGGCCAGGGTATAATAGGTGGCCGGAATATAGCCCTTCAGAATCATGCGAAAGCCAGCCGCGATCATTGTGATCCCGGACACCAGCGAGAACGCAAGGGTCAGGCTCAGCAGCTGATGATACCGTCCATAGAGGACGAGCAGGTTGCTCATGGAATTAAGAACGGCGATCGTCGCCATACCTGCGAGCAGGTAGAAGAATACCGGCGATTCCTTCTTCAGATTCAAAAAGCCAATGGCGAAGAGCGAGGAGCCGATCGTGATGAAGTCGATCATCACATAAAGATCCCAGCCTGTCAGCGGCGCTCGGGCCCAGGTCGTGAAGACGATATAAGGGGCGATCCCGTAGTAGGCCATGGCAAAGACGAAGTAACTCGCTACGTAGATGACATAAAGCCCGTAGTTCCGGTCCCTTGTTGTGACGAAGAGAAAAAGGTTATAGAGAAAGATCGTGAGGATACCACCCAACAGCAGACCGACCATGATGAGTTCTTTCATCTTGGCATTCTTCAGAAGGGTTTCATTGTAAAGCGTCAGATCGAAGACGACGCTGGACGTCGTTTCCATCTTGATCAGGAAATGGTTGACGCCTGGGTCCAGCTGCAGCAGATAAATTGGGTGACGGTACTGAATAGGGCGGTCCGAGAACGGCAGCATATCCCCCAGCTTTTGCTCGCTCAGGATATCACCAGCCTCGCTGACCTTCATCACGGTCAGGAAATCAATCGCACTGTAGCTGGCTTCCATATAAATCTTCTGAGGAGCGGGACCAGGGTTGGTCACCGTGAAATAACCCCAGTGCGGCCACCGGCGGTTATACCCATAAGATAGGGTTTTCTTATCACCATGGGCTTCAAAACGGCTATCGAACTCACCCCGCATGATCGTGGAAGGAGTCATCTCTGAACGATCATCCGAAGCTGTGATAACAAAGCGGCCGATAGGTTCCTGTTTTTGAAGGAATTCATCGCTCAGAATGATGCTGGGGCTGGTCAACGCAAAGAGGCTTTGGCTGGAAAGAACGAGCAGCAAAGCCCAACATCGAAAGAAAACAACTCTTATATCATTCATAAAAACCACCTTATCCAATATCAAGTCTCCCTATCGACAGGAGCAGTGGGGGATTGAACCTCAACTTTCAAGGCTTCAATTTCACTGCGGGACTTGACTCTATTGGATGGGAGGCAGCTTCAGGGAACGATGCCTTTCAGCTTCCAGCGACCGATTTCACTGATCGCCGCTATCCATTCATCAGCAGGGTGTTCCAGGAGGGCGGCCTGCGCGGTGCCGAGGCTCAGGGGGGTGCCGCATAGGGTGGTGGCGGCTTCGGACCAGCCGGGATTGTGACCAATCATGAGGATGGTTTCCATCGCATCATCTTCATCACCGCAGGCCTGGATCACGGAATGATCATCGGCCAGATAAAGGTCGGCCTGAATCTTGGTTGCGACGCCCACAAGGCCTGCGCTTCGCACGACAGCATGCATGGTGGCCACGGCGCGTTCCGCATCGCTGCAAAGGATAATTTCCGGGCTGAATCCCAGCGCCCTGATCTCCTGACCACAGCGTAACGCGGCGGCTTGTCCCGCGGGAGTCAGACGACGGCGTCGGTCGTCGGCTCCCGCCAGTGCATTTTCCGCTTCGCCATGTCTCATCAAAATCAATCGGCGCATTAGCTGGCAGCCTTATCCTGGGAACGGGCTTCGATTTCCTGCAATTTGCGTTTGGCAGCTTCAAAGTCCGGATGTTTTTCAATGCAACGCTTCATCAACTTGATCGCTTCATCATGCTGACCCTTGGCCGAGAGCATCACACTCTTGTTGTAGAGTGCCGCTTTGTTCGTCGGGTCGAGCTTGATGACTGCGTTATAGGTTTTCTGGGCCTCATCAAATTGATCGGATTCCTTATAACAAATTCCCAGTTGATTAAGGAAGGTTATATTTTCCGGTTCCACCGAAAGGGCGGACTTGATGTGGCGAATGGCCTTTTTATAGTCTTTCAGCGAATAGAAGGCCTGGCTCAGATAGTTATGCAGACTCGGGAACGACAGGTTTTTATCCAAGGCCATGGTCAGTAGCGTCGCGGCTTCCTGATAGCGCTGCTTCTTGAACAGGAGTTCCGCCGCTTCTTCATAGCGCAAGGGATTGAGCGGAGACAGCTCAATCGCATGCTTGAATTGGTCGATGGCCTCTTCAATTTTATTTTCCTTGGTAAAAATCCGTCCTCGTTCGACATAAGCCAGAACGTAGAACTTATTCCGCTTCTCCGCTTCCGCCAGAAGCTTCAGGGCTTTCTCGGTATCCTTCTTCTCCGACGCGATACGGGCCAGGCCCACGACGGGCCTTGCAGCACCTTTGGCCGATTGCGCGAGGCGAATGAAGATATTCTCTGACTTATCAAGGTTTCCCGCCCGCAGCTCAGCCTTGGCCAGCTCATACACCTGCTCGGGATTGTTCGGGTTATAGAATTTCTTGTAGGCATTGCGTACTTTGGGCACCAGATCTTTGAGCGTAAAGGGCTTGACCAGGATCTCATCCACGCCGTTTTCCGTGGCGAGCATGATATCTTCCTTGTCCGGATTGACCAGCTCTATGGTGAATGATCCGCGGGAGAAGGCGGGGTTTTCCTTGATCTCGGTAAGGAAGTCATAACCTCCGAGGACCGGCATCTCCTTGTCACAGATGGTGACGGGGAAAACGAGATCGGGGTTGTCTTTCATGAAGTGCAGCGCTTCATGGCCATTGGCGAATTGTTTAATGGTCGAAAAACCCAGCTTGCCCAGATGATGAGCCACGATCAGGCGGAGATCCTGCTGATCTTCGATCAGCATGATAGGATCTTCATGCTCAAGCTGCTTGCCTATCTTGATACCGTATTCTTCGGCCAGACTCTTCTTATCGCTCATGTATGCGACTCCCGGTTCTGCGTACCGAGTCACCATCGGCACCCGACAAGCAAAGTTAACGCGTTTTTGGGCGAGTCTGGCAAAGGCGTTTTAAAGGCAGAAGTTGCGGGAGCTTGCCGCACATGGGCCGGACACTCTTACCGAAAAGTCAGAGTGTCCGGGCTCATATCAAAGACGGGCCATGGCTTTCAGGAAGATATCATTTTCTTCGGCTGTACCGATGCTTACCCGCAAGCAGCCTTTCAATCCGGGACCGCTCGAAACATTGCGCAGAAGGATGCCGTGTTCTTTGAGTCCAAGATAAACGCGATCGGTATCCTTCTGATCCGGCCAGCGCATCAAAAGAAAGTTGGCCTTGGAATTGATCACCTGCATGCCGTGGCAGGGAAGGCCTTTCAGGGCCTGGAAAACCCGCTCGCGCTCCCGGCGCGCGTTGTCGATGTTCCGCGCGACGAAGGCCTTCATCTCGGGATCGGTGAGCATCACGCGTGCGGCTTCCATCGTGAAGTGATTCAAAAGATAGGGAAGGCGCAGCTTGGTCAGAAGGCTGATGAGTTCCGGCGAGCCGATCGCATAACCGAGGCGCACACCTGCGGCGCCCATGGTTTTCGACAGCGTGCGCAGGATCAGAAGGTTTGAGAATTCGCCCAGGAGATCGGTATAGGGTTCGTCATCGAATTCATAATAGGCTTCATCGGCCAGGAACATGACCTTCGGAAACTCTTTCAGGAGAGCCCGGAATTCCGCCTTCGGAAGTCCCGTCCCGGTCGGGTTATTGGGCGACGCGAAGACCACGAGGGATCCATCTGGCAAGGCCGGCAGACGATCGCGGCGATAATGGAAATTTTCATCCAGATCCCAGGTCTCGAAGGGAATGCCTGCGTAGTGGCAGTGCGATTCAAAAAGTGCGAAGGACGGACGGGCGATCACGACCTTGCCGGGCAGTTTACGGCCCAAAGCATCGAAGATCAGCGCGATCAGATGATTGGAGCCGGGACTCGTGATCAAACATTCAGGACGGACGCCGACGTACTGAGCGAGGATTTCCGTCAGCGAAGCCGCCATGGATTCGGGATAACGGTTCCATTCCTTCTGTTTCAGGCTGGCGAGAATCTTATCCTTCAGCTGCGCGGGCCAATCCCATGGGCTTTCGTTCTGATCGAGCTTGATCGTGATGCCCTGGGGCGCATCAATTTTATAGGGTTTGGCGGCCAGAAGACTCGGCTGAAAATAACTGCCGAGCCAATTCATGTCAGGGCTTTTGGGTTGCAGCACATTCGGGGATACCATGACTCACCTTTTCTCAAGCAAAGAGGCCGCGGCGCTGCAAGAGATCGTAAACCACGATCGAGCAGGCGTTGGCCAGATTCAAACTGCGCACATGAGGATGGAACATCGGGATGCGGTAAAGCTGGTCTTTGAAGCGCTCGTGAAATTCCGGCGGAAAGCCCGATGTCTCACGGCCGAAAACCAGGACCTCCGTATCAACGGGCATCTCGTTATAAAGTTTGGTGGCAAACTTGGAAAAAAAGGCCACGCGGCCGGGATAAGCCTGCACCAATGGATCTATGCTGTCATGGATTTCCAGGTCCAAAAACGGCCAGTAATCGAGCCCCGGGCGCCGTAGATTTTTATCGCTGGTGCCAAAGCCGAAGGGCTTGATCAGATGCAGGCGGCACGAGGTGGCGGCCGCCAGGCGACCGATGCTGCCGGTGTTCTGGGGAATCTCGGGTTGAAAAAGACAGATCTGCGGGTGTCCTGGTTTCATGCTTTGTTGGCTTTTTGTTTGCTATGGGTTGCCACAAAGCGGCGGTATTGGATTCGAAGGGTCAGCATGGAAACCGCGTTCACCAGGAAGTGGCAAATGAGGGAAGGCCAAAGGTTGCCCGTGGAATCGAACATCCAGCCCAGCATCAGACCCGAGATGATCGCCCACAAGGTCCACACCGAAATCAGACCCTGCGGTCCCAGGTGCAAAAGACCAAAGAGCAGCGAGGTCCCGATCAGGCCAAGGACGGGCTGCACCGCCGCGCGGAATAAAAGTTCCTCGCCGATGGCTGAAATAAAGGCTAAATAAAGCGCGACAGGAATCGTCGCGCTGCCGATCATCTGCATCAGCACATGACGAAAAATCTTGAAAGATGGAAACTGCTCTTCGAACAGATAATTCGCAATCAAAAGGACTGCGGCACCCAAAAATCCAAGACCCACGAGGGTCGCCAGAGCCGGCATCTCGGCTGGCAGCGTCAGGATCTTTTTCAGAGAATGATGGCGGTAAAGACTGACCATCGCGCCAACGCCGGCCATTCCCACATAGAACACCGAGGAGGACAGTACAAAGTTACCCATCTGTTCGATGTTACTGGTCTCGTTGCCAGCGTCATTTTGATCTTGCATAAAGTGCCTTTATGACCTTGAGTGCGGCTATCTGCAGGCTGCCCCCTGGTTTAATCAAAGTCCCTGGCTTTTTTCCAACGAAAAATGCCGTAAGGCCGGGTAATATCCGGCGTCCAACAATGTCTGGAGGTCGACCTCATGCATTCCGCCCCACTGACTCGAATTCTCGCAACGATCTGGCTTCTTTCCGCGGCCGACCTTAGGGCTGTGTCCAAACCCCAGCCTTTGACCGAGGCCGCAGGCGAGGTCATCACCTGGATTGAAAGCGTCGACCCGTCGACCCAAACGCAAAAGGAAGTCTGGGATAAGATTCGCAAGGCCCTCGAAACCGCAGGTCGCGAAGCGGAATCCGAAGCCGGCCTGAAACTGAGCGTCAGCAGCATCCTGGAGCACTGGAATGGCAAAAGCTTCCGCATCCTCGACGAGGCCGATCCCCAAAGCTGGGCCCTCTCGTCGCAAGACCAGGCCTTTCCTGACTTAGGTGCCGCATGGAAGGCCCGCGGCAACAAATGGACCGTGCAGTATGTCGGGCGTCACGGTCAAAAGCTTTTTCGTCGCGGCGATGCGGTGAAAACTGTCGGCTTTCATCCTATTCAAAGTGCCAGGACTCAAAAGCTCAGTCTTGAGGTCCAGAATAATCCTATGAGTGCGCCGCGCAAGCTGGAATTGAATGTTCGTCCTCAGCCTTTTGCGGATTACGTTCTGGCGGAAACTCAGGCCGCGGGCACCATGATGACCCAGGAAAAAAATCGCATCTGCCTGCAGAAGGCCTGGTTCTGGATGAACGATGCGGTGAATGCGCATCTGCTCTCGCGCGTCAGCTTTCAAACGGCGAACTGCACGGCCCAGCTCATAGATCTGCGCGATGCTTTTGGCCTGGAGCCGACCGGCCCCTTGAAAATCTCGAAAAAAATCCCGACCGTCGTGCTCATCAACCACGACACGCGGGAAGGTGCCGCCCGTTTTGCTCTGCGTTTGAAAAAGGAGCTGAATGCTCGGATCATCGGTGAACCCACGGGCCAAACCGTTCTGCCGGAAAAACTCCAGACTCTTAAAAGTCTTCCCTGGACGGTGATTGCCTATGCCGGCACGGGCGCTCCGGTGGAACCGGATGCCGTGGTCAAGGATTCGCTGGTTTATGCGGATGGACTGGACGCCGCTTTCGAGGAAGGCCTGCGTTGGATCCGCGGCGAACTCGGTCTGCGTTAAAAGACAGGACCTTCATCCTGCCTCGATAAAGGCATCCGGCTGCTCGCGGCCGGATCTTTCGTTCGCAGCGTATAAATCCTCGCGATCATCGTAAACAGAGCCGCCCAAAAAAGCCCCGCGCACCAGCCCGCGATCACATCACTCGGATAATGCACACCCAAATAGATGCGGCTCAGGCCGACGATAAACGATAAAAAGAGTCCCACCAGAAGAAAATAACTCTTCAATCTCTTGCGCGTGACGAGTTCGGTCAGGAGTGCGCCCAAAGTCAAATAGACAACGGCGGACAGCATGGAATGCCCACTCGGAAAACTATAGGTCAGGACATTCGTGCCATGCGAAACGATATCCGGGCGCGGCCTCGAAAAAAAGAGTTTCAGCGAATGACTCACCAGCACACCGCTGCCCGCGGCGCCGAGCACGAAAAGTGACGCCTTGTAGCGGCGAATCAGGATCAGAAAGATCATAACGAAACTGACAAAGAGCATCAGAACCACAAAGCTGCCCAAAGCGGAAATATCCCGAACCGCCCCTTCGAGCCACAAAGGCCCGATGGGATCGTTAAGGTCCTGAGGTTCCCGCAGACTGACAATAATGCGTTCATCGAGACTCTGGGTTTCGCCTTCCATCACCTCGTCAGCGATTTCTAAAAAGACGAAAAGCGAAGCCGCGGTCAGTAGAGTCGCAAGGAGCAGCCGCGCGTCGAATTCCCGAAGCCAGGATAAGATGCGGCGCCCGGTTTGATAAGAAGTTTTCAGCATGCGTTTCCCGCTTATCGAGGCCTGACCACCAGGACCGAGTGAGGTGTATGCAGCACCTGATGCGCGGTGACGCTGCCCAGGCTCAACCCTTCGAGCATGCCATGCCCCTGCGCTCCCAGGATCACAAGGCCTGCTTCATGCCGTTTCACGCTGCTTTCAATCGCCTCATGAATCGGTTCTCCACGCACCTCCGCCACCGCATGGAAGCCTTCCTGCTTCAGGCGGCGCACGACCCCTTCATTTTCCTGATGAAGTTTTTCTTCAATCCAACGACTGACGTCCAGTCCCAGCTGCGTGACAAAAGGCGCCAGAGCCGACGTTAAATTCTGGGGATACGCAGTCAGGACTGTAATATGCTCAAGACCCAGCGGCCTGAGGCTGATCAGACGATCCAGGGATTTTTGGGCAAAGGGGGAATGATCCGTCGCAAACACCGCACGTTTCAATGCTGCCGGAGCCGTGGTCGGTTTATAGACGAAAAGATTGGTGGGGCACTGAAAGATCATTTTGCGACCGACCGAACCGAAGAAAAAATGCCCCAGGGTTTCCTGAGCCTTCAGGCTGACGACCACAAGTTCGGCTTGGGATTCCTGCGCCTCGGCGATCAGCTCGTTGACGACGTGCCCTTCGCGCAAGGAGGCCTTGCTGGTCAGACCACGCTCCTGAAGTTCCTTGTCGAAACTCCTGAGGACTTCGTTCGCCTTCGCCTCTTCCGTCTTGATGTATTGGGCGTAATATTCCGTCTCGGTCACGGTCAGAAGATATTTGCCGAGGGTGCTCCCCACATGTTCCATCACATGGGTCGGCCGCAGCTCAAGATCCTTGAAACCTAGCTGGAGTAGTGCCTTTAGCGCCTGATGTGCGGATGGTAACTGGTGAACTCCTAGAACTGCACGCATAAAAACCCCCTTGCTCATCACCCTTAAGCTATACCTGATAGCCGTCGGGATCAAGCAAGGCGGTTTATCCAGGGTTTTTACCCAATAGTCTGCTTGGCGCGGTTACTCGTTATTGATCTTGATCTGGTATAGCGAGAACTGCACCTTGGCATTGCCGCTGACGCCCGTGCGGAACTCAGGATTAAACTTTTCAATGGTATTGATCGTATCGACGTAGTCATCATCATCGGTGAGCGCTCCGGACGGCAGCGCGTCAATCACCTTGGTCGCCAGTTCCGAAACGATCCCGGCCACCGCAAGGGTCGTGGTCTGCGTGGGGTTCACCACCGCGCTCACCACGCTGGCGGCCGCGGTCACGAAAATCTTGCTCAAACCCGCATAATTATAGCCCGAATCATGCTCAAAGAAAGCGATGTTCGCAATCTGATACTTGTTCTCGGGCCACAGATGAACGATCTGACGAAGGTCATATTTGGTATTTTTCCTGTCGACCGAAGGCAGCTCCACCAGCGCCGTGGCGCCCTTGCCATCCTTGCCGAAGAAGCTCACCACCGCATACATTTCCGCGGCGCCTTTGATCCAGGGCTCGTGAACATTGCTGAATTCCACGGTGTTCATCATCAGGCCGCCGTCAGCAGGGGCTTCGGCGAGGCGCAGGACGGTCGCGCCTTCAATACGCTCGGAATAAGACAGGGTGATGATCGGATAATCAATGTGCTCGGGATCTTCAATACCGTCGATGCTCTCGGTCTGCCCGCTCTTGTCGACGACTTCAATCGTGCGAAGGGCATCGGCCTTGTCATCAGAAACATTCGGGATGAAGGCCCAGCGCGGCTGCGCGCGTCCGCGGAAATTATTAGGATCCACGAACTTCAGGACGAGGCGGGAATATTCATCCTCGGTGAAGGACTCGCGAATGATTTTCACTTCCTTCTCGCTCAGCCCATAATATTCCTTCTTCGCGATGACATCGCTCAGCTTCATTTCTTTTTTCTGGCCGTCGATATCCTTATCCATCGCCTCGACATCGGCGATCAACTTGTCATTCGCGGTCGACGCAATGCTCTGCACGACGCTGGTCTGATTGGAGCCTTTTCCGCAGGCGGTGACGGCCAGGACGAGGATTCCGGCAAAGATTGCTTTCATGGTTCTGTTCCTTATGCAGGGAGGTCTTCTGCACATCGGATGAGCAAGGACCATGCCCTGCAAAGGGAGCGTGATTTCAGGAAATTAGGGGGAGCCGCAGTGTCGAATATCATGACAGGGATTTCAAAAAGACTTCGCTAGTTCCAAATAGAAGTCGGCATCGACCGTGTAATCGGGATTGCGGCGACGGAATTCCCGATCGTTAGCCGTCTTCGCAACGAAGTTGTTCGATGTAACCGTATAGGACCCCGAGAGTCGAATCCATTCGGCAAAGGAGATCACGGCCCCGGCCTGGTAGATGATCTGCTCCACGTCGGTGACGTAATCCTGCACGGGAAGACCTGTGGTATCGAGTTCTGTATAATGATAATCCGTGAGCAGATGGTAAGCCGCCGATCCTGTGATGCTCGCGCTGTCACCCAAAGGTATATTCAAACTGACCAGCGATTTGCCAGCCCCATAGGCGACCGACTCCACGCTATCCACACTCCGCAGGCGATTCAATCGCGCGCCATTCAATGGCTCCCGCTCCAAGCCTTCGAGTCTCAGCTGGATCGTGGTTTCGCTGAAGACGTTCAGAAGCAGGCCCGCTGCGGCGCCCACTTCACTGACAAAACCCGTGCGATAACGGAGCGTGGGATCAGCCAGGATCAGGCGGAAGCGGTTCGGGCTCAAAAAGCTCGCGTGATCGGTTTGCCAGCCGTAGGCCTGGAAGGTAAGGCGCAGATCACCGAACTGCTGTTCGACGTCGGCGCGCCCGGCCAGATCCAGGGCTTCTTTTTTCTGCTGTTCATCAAAGGGCTGCAGGGCCGTTAACTCAAGGCCCAGTTCGGTATCCGCCCCTTCATAGCGCAGACCAAGCTCCTGGGAACCCTGACCCCAGGCCTGCTGATAATCATACTCAGGAAAGTAGCCGCGCACCCCGACGGTCAGATCCAGGCGCAGATTCTCGCTGAGATAAACACCAAGGCTCGGTTCGAGACTGACAAAGCCGCTCGTTTCATTCTGCTCGGAACGGGCCTGGGAAAGAAACACACCCGAGGTGTCTTCCAGCGTGAAATACTTCACCTCTTCCAGCTGCGCGGCAAAACCAATATCGCCCAGGCTATACGAAATGCCGCCGACGAGGCCGCCGCTCTTCCGCCCGGAATCATAATTCAGAAGACCACTGACACCCTCGCGATGGGCGAAGAGATTCACGTTGTCATGATTCAGCCCATGATTATCCGCCAGCTGAGTCTGCTGGGCCAGCATCAGGGAAGGCCGAAAGCTATGGCGCCAACCCTTGGCATCATCGCGTTCCACCTGAAGGGCATTGGCCAAGGGCGCCGTCAGATCCTCTTCCGTTCCGCTATCCTTGGGGGGCATGGGCGTGGCCACAGGCACCTGGGGACCGGACAGATCCTGACCGCTTTGACTCGCGCCCCCGATGATGGATTCGAGCAGCTTATCCTGCTGCTTTTTGATATCCGCAAGATAACGGCGTCGATTGACGCGCAGCGATACCGTCAGGTCTTCAGGATTCACCTTCTGAAAATATTTGCGGGCCTTCTGCCACTGTGCGGCCTTGTAGGCGATCACGCCCAGATAATAGGTGGCAAAGGGACGAAAAGGTGCCCTGTTCTTGATGATGTAGCGAAAACCCAGGACGGCTTTCTTATCCTCATCGAATTCCAGATAAGTCGATCCCCAGGCAAAGGCGTTGTCCGCATTCAAAAGGCTCGCATCGCCCTTCTCAAAAAGGTAGTAGGCTTTTTTCAGCTTATGGTTTTGATAGTAGATGGTCCCAAGGAGCATGGCCGCTTCCCGGTTTTTCGGCTCTTTCAAAAGGATCGCCTTCAAAGCCCGGGCGGATTCCCGGATGCGGTTGGCCCGAAAATCATTCAACGCGGACTCATAGGTGATTTCGCTTTCCGCGTGCAGGGCAGGCAGGCCCGCTGTCAGCACGAGGGTCAACCATACCAGCAGTTGAATCAGCGCATGTTTCATCGCTGCATCCTAATGATCAAAATTAATGGCAGGATATTTCTGCTGGATCAGATTCCGCGCTTCCCCGAGATTACCCTTCTGCTGCAGGATTTCCTGATAGTATTTCAGCTCGGGTTCACGCGGCAGGTAGTAGGACGGTGCCCGATTGCCAAAGTCATTGACCAGAGCTTCAAAGCTCTTCATCGCTTCATCATCAAGGTTTTTGTTGCCGGTCAAAGCCAATTCGATCTTCCGATGCAGGACGCCCACTTCAAAGGCCTCGCGCCAGCCCTGCTTGGGATTCACCGAACCCAGGCAGTTTTTAAGGGCGCTGTCTTCATGCGCATCTTCGATGCAGCTCAAAGCCCAAAGCGTGCCGGACATTTCAAAATCCTCGTCCGGCACCTGCGCATTGATCACGCCCAGCTGCCAGCGCATCCGCGAGACGAAGATCTTGGCTTCGAAGGACATATTATCGCCGGTCAGGCGCTGCATGGCCTTGATTGCCATGCGCAGACAGCCTTCGGCATAGCTGCCCGGATTCAGCCAGCCCGGGGCCGGCGAACGGCTCTTGATCCATAAGGGATCCATGGCCAAAAGATAAGCCCACTCTTCCCGCGGGAATTCACGGCCATCAAGGAAGCGGGCCCATTGATCCTTGCTCTGCGTCCAGCGCTGTTCCCACGCGCCCATGGAACAATCCTGAGGCAGAAAGCCCTCGGCCTGGCCGCGCAGTTTCTTGGCGGAAAGACCTTCCCAGCGACCATCCTTTTCAAAGGCCACGGCCCGCACATACGGCAGCCATTGGGCGCTGCTTTTCTTCTTTTTCAAAGCCCCGTTGATAAAATCGCGGTTGCGATCCATGTAGGCTTCGAACTTCGCGTTGTAACGATCACCGTATTGAACTTTCGCGCCGTGCAGCTGACGATCCTTGACCATCCCGATCACATTGCTGAGTTCCCCGTCCTTATAAAGGGAGAAACCCACCGCGCCCACGACGGCCACCATGAGCAAGAAGAGAATCAGGAAGGCCGGTGGACCACTGCGCCTGACTTTAGGCGCTTTCACCTTGGCAGGAAGCGGCGAGCTTCCCATGGTGGAATGCGTGCTCATGCCCCAGCCGGACAGCATCTCGCGCTGCACGAGCTGCACCAGCTCCGGGTAATGTTTGCGAATGCTTTCGAAGTCATCAAAGGCCACCCACTGGCGCAGGCTGCCTGAAATCTCATCCTGGAGTCCAAACTCCATGCGACCATAGGCTTCCTTAACCTGCTTGAGCGAATAGGGCCCAAGGAAGCGTTCCATGTCGACTCGTATGAGATAAAGTTTATCCACTTAACCCCGCATGATCGAAGAAATCACGACCGTTACATTATCCTGGCCACCAGCTTCGTTGGCCTCCTGGATCAACCTCTGCGGCAGCTCATAAAGCTTGTTTTCATATTCCTTGATGATGCGCAGGATGCGGCGATCATTCACCATACCCGTGAGCCCATCCGAACAGGTCAGCAGTATTTCACCCGGCTGCAGCTTGAGTTCGTAGATATCCACTTCACATTGGGCGGAAAGTCCCAGGGCCCGCACCAGAGCTCCCGGCTTGGGATTCACAGCCAGGGAACCATCCGGCAGCCAGCCGCGTTCCACGTAGTTTTCAATGTTATGATCGAGCGTCAATTGCCAAAGGTGCTGCTTGAAATAAAGGTAGGTGCGCGAGTCACCCATGTGGCAGATGAAAGCCTTTTCACCGACGAAGAGGATGGCATTCAGAGTCGTCGCCATGCCTTCGAGTCCTGGCGTTGCGACGCCTTTGGCAATGATATCCTTGTTCACCTGGTCGATGCTTTTGATCAGGAAGGGTTCCACTTCCTCGTGCCTGAGACTGTCACAGTTCAGATAGGCTTCCTTGATGCCGTTGACGGCCGTCGCCGAGGCAACCTCACCGCCTTTTCTTCCACCAATGCCATCAGCAACGATCAAAAGCCCCAATTCAGCATTGAAGAAGAGACTGTCCTGATTGTTTTTGCGGACTCGACCCATGTCGGTCGCGCCATGCATTTCGATACGCAAAGGCTACTCCTGAGTTGACTCGTTTCGTTATCGGCCAATTCTTGCAAAACCTAAGGATTCTCAATAGGTGGGTGGATGGAGGGTATGAAAAAATGCGAATTTTCTGGCCCTTTTTCCCGAAATTGATCACACTACCCAAAGCGTGATCCGGGGAGGTTCGAAATGCTGCCATGGATGGATGCACACTGTCACTTAACCAGCCGCTTTCATCCCGAGCCTTTGCCGGGAGTACTGGCATCGCTGCATGAAGCGGGCTGCCAGGGCTTTATCCTGGGAGGCGTCGATCCCCTGGATTGGCAGGAGCAACTCGATATCCCCGCCTCGCCTTTGCGGATGATCTATGGCTTTGGCATGCATCCCTGGTCCGTGCAGGCCCGCGAGGACGCGCAGCTCGAAGAGGATTTCAAAACCCTGGAAACCATGCTCCCCAAGGCCGGCGCTTTAGGGGAATGCGGTGTCGATTTTTTTCGCTGCAAGTCCGAGGACGAGCGGCAGAAGCAAAGTCATTGGTTCGAGCGTCAGCTGGAACTGGCGGCCGCTCAGAATAAACCGCTTATTCTTCACATCGTAAGGGCCCATCACGAAGCCCTGCGTCTGATGAAACCCTATGCGGGCCGCCTGACGGGAATGGTCCATAGCTTCTGGGCCAACCATCAGACGGCTCAATCGTGGCTCGACCTTGGCTTTTATTTATCGGTGCCACCGCGCATCATGAAGCTCGATAATCACGGGCTGCTTCAGTACGTGCCCCAGGATCGCATCCTCTTCGAATCGGATAGTCCCGAGGTCTTCGAAAACGGTTCGGCGTCGGATCCCCGCCTCGCCCTGGATGTGATGAAGCATGTAGCATGGACGCAATGTATACCTGTAGACAGAATTCTGGAGCAGCAAAATCAGAACCTTTTCCGCCTCTTCCCAAGCCTAAATGACATCCATAAATCCCTGTAGGACCTCGGAATAACTAAAGAAATCAGCGAATCCCACTTCATAGATATTTTCTATAGCATTATAAAAACATTAGATTTTACTTATTGAGGCAAAGGCCCGATACTCTCCCTTGTCAGCGGTGATGAGGGTGAAATGATGACCCCCCTCGCCGGACTCTCAAACGATTAAGGAGTAATTCATGATTACACTCATCAATTCGAAAGTTCCAGATTTCAAAGTCCAGGCTTATCACAATGACAAGTTTGTTACCGTGTCGCAGAACGATCTGAAAGGCAAATGGTCGATCTTCTTCTTCTATCCAGCGGACTTCACCTTCGTGTGTCCTACCGAGCTGGGTGACATGGCTGACAAATACGCTCAATTCAAAGAACTGGGCGTGGAAATCTATTCGGTGAGCACCGACACGCATTTCACCCACAAGGCGTGGCATGATGCTTCGGATACCATCAAGAAAATCAAGTTCCCCATGCTGGCCGACCCCACCGGTCACCTGTCGCGCGCTTTCGGTGTGCACATTGAAGAAGAAGGCCTCGCTTACCGCGGCACCTTCCTTGTGAACCCTGAAGGCCAAATCAAACTGGCTGAAGTCAACGACAACGGCATCGGCCGTAACGCTGACGAACTCTTCCGCAAAGTGCAAGCGGCTCAGTATGTCGCTTCCCATGACGGCGAAGTCTGTCCTGCGAAATGGACACCAGGCGAGAAAACTCTGAAGCCTGGTCTGAACCTCGTCGGTAAAATCTAAGTCGACCCTTGGGCGACAAGCTGGGGGCTTCGGCCCCCTGACACGAAGGAGCAAGAGTCATGCTGGATAAAGATCTAAAAGAACAACTTCAAGGTGTTTTCGCTGAACTGAAACCTTCCATCGAACTCGCTGTGGATGCCAGCGATCACAATCAGCAGGCTGAACTTTTGGACTTTTTAAGGGACCTTGCTTCCACCAGTCCGAAGATTTCGGTCAAAGTCGGAGCTGAGAAATCGCCTGTGCCGCGCTTCCGCATTCTGCGCGATGGAAGCTCCACGGGCATCAGTTTCCGCGGGATTCCCGGCGGCCATGAGTTCACCTCTTTGGTCCTCGCCATCCTGAATAGCGCCGGTCAGGGCAAGCTGCCTGACAGTGGTCTGACCAACAGGATCCGAAGCCTGCCGGACGGAACGCACATCCGCACCTATATCAGCCTGAGCTGTGAAAACTGCCCGGATGTGGTGCAGGCTCTGAACCAGATCGCCCTCGCACATGGCAATCTGAGCCATGAAATGGTCGATGGCGGAATGGTTCCCGAGGAACTGGAAAAACTGAAGATTCAAGGCGTGCCCAGCGTCGTCGTGGGCAATGAACTGATCCATTCGGGTCGTTCGAATCTTGCCGAGCTTCTGACCAAGCTCGAAAGCAAACTCGGCACCCAGAAAAAATCGGTCAAGCCGGTGAACCTGGGACACTATGATGTCGCCGTGATCGGCGCTGGCCCAGCCGGAGCGTCCGCGGCGATCTACAGCGCGCGCAAAGGGCTGAAAACGATCGTGATCGCCGAAAAAATCGGCGGCCAGGTCCAGGAAACCAAGGATATCGAAAACCTCATTTCGGTGGTCAAAACCGAAGGTCCGATCCTGGCTGCGGCCCTTGATAAACACATGGCCGCGTATAACATCCAAGTTTTGGAACACCGCCGCGTGGAAGAAGTGAACACGGGTAAGAAGCGTGAACTGATTTTCAACAGCGGCGAACGTTTGACGACCGACACCCTGATCGTGGCCTCAGGCGCCAAGTGGCGGGAACTGAATATTCCTGGCGAAAAGGAATACATCGGCCGCGGCGTGGCCTTCTGCCCGCACTGTGATGGTCCTTATTACAAAGGCAAGAAAGTTGCGGTCGTCGGCGGCGGCAACTCCGGTGTCGAAGCGGCGATTGACCTCGCGGGCATCTGCTCTTCGGTCGTGCTCTATGAGTTCCTGGACAAGCTCAAGGCTGACCAGGTCCTCATCGATAAGCTGAAATCGCTGCCCAACGTCAAGATCGTGATGGAAGCGCGCACCACTGAAGTCGTCGGCAACGGTGAAAAAGTCGTGGGCCTCCGTTACGAGGATCGTCAGACGAAGAAAGAGCACGAGGAAAAACTCGATGGCATTTTCGTTCAGATCGGTCTTTCGCCCAACAGCGGCTTTATCAAGGACATCGTGACTGTGAACCGCTTCGGCGAAATCATCGTCGATGAAAAAGGCCGCACCTCGATGCCTGGCATCTATGCCGCTGGGGATGTGACCACGGTCCCCTACAAGCAGATTGTGATCGCCATGGGCGAAGGAGCCAAGGTTGCTCTGGCCGCATTTGAAGACCGCATGCGCGGTGAAATATGACCCTGACGCAGCTGAGTTACATCGTTGCGGTGGCCACGCACGGAAGTTTCGGAATGGCCGCTCGCAAATGTCATGTGACCCAGCCGACGCTCAGCATGCAGATCCAAAAGCTTGAGGATCTGCTCGGCGTCCTTATTTTTGATCGTTCCAAGCAGCCCGTGGTCCTGACTCCCATCGGGGCCCGGCTGGTGGAACAGGCTCGTATCATCCTGAGAGAGGCCGAGCGCCTCCAGGAAATCGTACGTGAAGAGTCCGGACAGATTCAGGGGGACTTTCGCCTGGGAATCATTCCGACGATCGCCCCCTATCTGCTGCCACTCTTTCTGCAAAAATTCATGGATCGTTATCCGACCGTGAACCTGACCGTCGAAGAACTGGAAACCGCCGCGATCGTGCAGCGTCTGAAAGAGGACACGCTCGATGCCGGCATCCTCGCCACGCCGCTGCATGACAACAGCATCCTGGAAAATCGGCTCTATGATGAACCCTTCTTCGTCTGCTTCTCCAAAAAGGACGAGCTGGCCCAGAAAAAAGTCCTGCATGAGAAAGATTTGCCATTGGAACGCATACTGCTGCTGAACGAAGGCAATTGCCTGCGGGATCAGATGATCAACCTCTGTCAATTCAAAGCGCAGTCCCAGGAGAAAACGCAGCGGCTGCATTTTGAAAGCGGAAGCTTGACCACGCTGATCCGTCTTGTGGAACAGGGGTCAGGCTTTACCATCGTCCCTTATCTGGCGCTGGATACCGTCCCTGTCGGCAACTGCATCACCCGGCCTTTTGCCGAGCCCCAGCCGATGCGGGAAATCAGTTTGATCGTACGCCGCACTTATGTGAAACATAATATCCTCGAAGCTCTGCGCAAAGAGGTGCTGGCCCATCTTCCGGAGCAGCTTCTCGAATATCAGAAGCACAAGGGTCGCCTGATCGAATTCCAATGGGCGTGAGGCCCCTTGACGGGCGACAGCCTCAAACCTCGGCCTCTTCGCGCGGCCAAGGGCAGCAGAGCTCCGGCAGGTACACCCATCCCTGTTCCAAAAAGAAGGCGTTATCCGGCTTCGATGTGAAACCGTAGAGTTCCAAAGCGGCAACTATAGCCGCGATGGCTGCGGAAAAACTTTCCACGCTGCTCGCGACTTCATCAATGTCGTCCTCTTCCAAAAAACCATGCTCGTGCAAGGCTTCCAGAAAAGCGGTGCGGCGATCCCGTCCGACTTCAAACGCACGATACTGATAGGCCAGTTCGCGATCGAGTCCAAGCTGATCGACAAGACAACTCACCGCATGCGGCACTGAAGTTTCCCACAGGCGAATCGGCCGCGGCAGACTGTTCAGACGCCGCTGCAGAGTCATGGCGCGAACCACGAGTGGTGCCTTGTTCGCGCTGTAGGTCGGTTCCTGAAGGGACGGTGCCCATTGGAACCATTCTTTGACATCCCAAATCCGCTGGGTCTGCGGATTCATCACACGTTTCCGTCGGCGTCCGGCGCCGCTCTCGGCGAGTTTCTGCATATAAGCCACCGCTATGTCCTCGCAGGCATTCACACCTGGGCACACAGGGCGGGTGCAGGCCACGCAGGGTGGAACAGTCAAAGGACTGTCGATCATCACCCGATCCGGTGCCTCCATTCGCAAAAAATCAAAGAGTCGATCGTCCGAAAACAGCCGATGGAGGGCTCCCATACGGTCCAAAACCGCGTTGATCTTTAGGTTGCCTTCCCATGGGCGACCTGTCATGATCACGACTGTTGTTTTGGTGGAGTTGGGCCCTGCAAGGTGTATCCCAGCTACTTTGACAGTTTTTTCTGCTTGCATAACAGGCCCCCAGCCTTGGCGCTACTGTTGAAAGATAAAGGTCGAGATTGTTATTTATGGGTATCCGTCGCCATCATTTCACCTGCCTTCTCCTGATTCTTGGGTCACTTGCCTTAGGGACGAATCACGGTTGGGCGCAAAACGCTGAGCCGGGCAAACAGGATTCTAGCGTACTCGTGAAGGCACAAGAAGAGTTTTCCCAAAGACGTTTCGTTGAAGCCTTGCAAATCTATCGCAGCTATCTGCGCGAGCATCCGGAAGATCAGGATACCTGGACACGATTCGCAGCCACCTACTATCACACAGGCCAGGCGCGTCAGGCACTGGATTATTTGCGGCGCTCGAAACCATCCAATCGCCTGCGTGGCTTTAATCTTTATTATCAGGCTCTGTGTTTCGATGCGACAGGGGATCGCATGCGCGCCAAACGTTATTTGGCGCGGGTCAGTAAATTGGACGAGCCTCTGGCCGAGGATGCGCTCTTCGAACTCGCCGCGATGGAATTTGAAGATGCCGATACCACCGCCGCACGGGCCGCGGCCGAAGAGTATATGAAACGCTTCCCACAAGGTCGCTTTCGCGCGCCTGTGGATTTGATTCTGAATCGCATGGCTGTGGCCGGTAAAATCGAAGTGCCGGGAACGCAGCATGCGCGTTATCGCACCAGCTTCTTCGAACAGCATCCGCTCTCGCTCCTCTCGGTTCCGCATTTTTGGTATTACCAGCTCGGTTATTACTACGAGCGCAGCGAGCGTTCGAATCCTGGTTACGAACGCGAAACGCCTGTCGTCAAAACCGGCATCGCTTCGGAAGCTTTTAAGATCGTCGCCAATGCCGGACTCGGGCTCGGGCCTTTCAAAGGCAACGGCACCGAAAGTTACGTGGGTTACATCTATGAGCAGGATTGGTTGAGCGATGGTGATCGGCTCAAGGTTTGGACCGAGGATCCAGGTGATGTGCAGTACTTTCCCTTCCGTCCGGATCTGATGGAGCGGCGTCATCGGTTGTTCGTCGAAACATCGGGACAGTCGGGCGACTTTCTCTTCGGTGTCTATGGTCACTGGCAGTTTTACCGCTCGGGCTCCGAATATTTTCCGGCGCCTGAACGTCCTGAAATTCGCCAGGCCTTTGATGTCGGCACGGAGAATCTGCTCGCGCCCTGGGTGGAATGGAGCTATCACCCCCAGCACAGCGCTCGCTTTTATCTCCTCTTCAGAAAGTATCTCGATCGGCGCGAAAGCGATTCCAGCTTCAAGACCTATAGCCTTTTCGGTTCGAGCATCGACCCCTTCGTCAGTGGAGCGCTGGAGCATAACAGCAACTTCCCGAAACTCTGGGGCATGAAGCTGACCGCCGAACTCTTCCAGCATCAGTACGCCTTCAACGACTTCTTTTACAGCTATACGAGCCGCGGGGTCGCCGGCCTCGTCCGCGTCAGCCCTTGGCCCTTCCTGCACCTCAGCGGGCGCGCTGCCTACTCGCAGGAGGACTATACCTATGACACGATCCAGAGTCTCGGCTGCGGCCGGACCGCTGGGACCGCGGCCGTCTGTCAAAGACTCGAAAAAACGATAAATTTCGGGGGTTCGGTCAGCTATATCAATAACAAGCAGCAGGCTCTCAGTTTGATAGGTCACTACCGCGACCACAAAAATGATACATTGAAGGTATACAATGAAAGCCGGTTCGATGTGCTCTTCCAGTTTACCCAGGCCTTCCCAACGCTGAATCAGGCCGGGCCGTACATCGAGCCGTTCCGCGGTATCGCTGACTCCAGGGGAGCCTACTGATGTCCATTGATGAAGCTTCGCTAGAATTGATCCAGGAATGCGTCCAACGCAAGTCGCCGGTATTTTTTTCGGCCAGCGAAGTGAACATCGTTTTCCAAACCCATATCATGGTGATCAAAAACCGCTCGATCGTCCTGGCGAATACCGTTCCGCCCGAACACATCACGGCGGTGGCGCAATCCCAGCAGTATTTTCTGAAGATCCATGCGGTCCGCTTCGTTTCGGATCGCATCACGACCGATGGCGTTCATATCCTTTTCCCACTGGAAGGCTTGCGCCTGATCGAAGACAGCCGCAGCGCCAAGCGTTTCATGTTTGATGCGAGCGAGCGCGTGGTGATGGAAGTGGTCAATCCCATTGACCAGGAAACCGTCCTGCGCAAAGCCATCCTCGATATGTCCACCACCGGGCTGTCCATCCGCACGCCCATGCAGTCCAAGCTCTATTCACCCGGCCAGCGCTTTGAGAAGATGAAAATCATCATGGATGGCAAGGTGTACAATGAAGTCGACGGCCACGTCGTCTATCAGCAGACCTTCCTGAATCAGAAGGGCAAGAGCTATTGCCAGGTGGGTTTCAAGTTCGATAACGCTCCCTGATCGCCAAGGCCAAGACACAGCATGCAAAAACTAAAGAAACATCAGAAAATTTACGTCAACCGTTCCCTGAATATGGCATCCATCAAGTCCATCGGCTTTGATATGGATCATACCCTCGTGCTTTATAACCGCGAGAATTTTGAAAACCTCGCCTTCCATGAAACCGTGAAAAAATTCGTGGCCAACGGTTATCCCGAGGAACTCCTGAAGCTCAAGTTCGATCCCGACTTCGTGATCCGGGGCCTTTTGGTCGATCGCGATCGCGGCAACCTCCTGAAAGTCGATTCCCATAAATATGTTAAGGTCGCGTTCCACGGTCATCGCAAACTCGATAAGCAGGAACGCTACGAACTCTACAACGCCAAGAGCTTCAAGGCTGACGATTACCTGACCGTCGACACCTTCTTCGCCCAGAGCGAAGTGCAGCTCTTCACCGAGATCGTCGACTACATGCGGCGGCATCCGGGCCAGATTCAAAAAAGCTATCGGCAGGTTTACTCCGATCTGCGCGAATGGATCGACCTCTCGCATCAGGATGGTTCGATCAAATCCCGCGTGCTCGCCGAGCCGGAAAAATATATCGACCGGGATAAAAACCTGGTGGAAACCCTGGTGAAGCTTCTGGATGGCGGCAAAAAACTGTTCGTGATCACCAACTCGGACTGGTCGTACACCAATGCGGTCATGACCTATCTGCTCGACGGCCTGCATCCCGACTTCCCGAGCTGGCGCGATTATTTCGAGCACATCATCGTGAGCGCGGGCAAGCCCAATTTCTTCACCGGCAGCAATCCCTTCTATGAGGTGGTGACCGAGAAGGAAGGGCTCCTGAAGCAGCATCGCGGCAGCTTCCTGCCGAAGCAGGTCTATCACGGCGGCAATGCCATCCTCTTTGAACGGCTGACCCAGCAGAAGGGTGATCAGATCCTTTACTGCGGTGATCACATCTACGGCGATATTCAGCGCTCCAAGGAGCTTTTCAACTGGCGGACCCTTCTGGTCGTCCAGGAGCTTGAGGATCAGCTGAGCAAGCAGGAAAAACTGCAGCCGGACTTCGAGCGCATCATGGAGACCATCCATCGCGAAGAGGAAATCCAGGACGAGGCGCAGTCCCTGCGCTCCGAAATCGGTAACCTTCAGCGTCGTCTGAAGATGGTCGGCAGCGATAAGCAGAAGGAAGTGAAGCAGCAGCAGAGGCTCAAGGATTACATCGAGCAGCTCGCTAAAAAAGAGCAGCAGCTTGAGGAAATCCATAAGCAGATCAAAATGCAGATTGAAGCGCGGGAAAAGGCCCTGCATCCCATCTGGGGTGAGCTGATGCGGACGAGCCTGGAGAAGAGCCGTTTTGCGAAGCAGGTCGAGTCCTACGCCTGCCTTTACACCAGTCGTGTGACCAGCCTGCGCTTTTATTCATGCAGCCAGAAATATCGCTCCTATCGCGATATGATGCCCCATGACATGTAAGCGGGAGTCAGAAGTTCCTGGAAGTGCTCGATGAGCATGACCATGGCCAGGGTATCGAGTTCACAGTAGCGCAAGAGACCCTGGCGCAGACTTTCAAACTCCAGATCGTTCATTTCACTGAACTGCATCCGGGCGAAAGCCATCATCGCCGCACCACCGTCGGCCACCTCATCCGCATCCGATAAAAACGTATCCAAAAGCTCGGGATCCACGTCCGTGAACAGCGGCGGCAGCTGCTTATAGGGATCCAGCAGACGGCCTGCAGCGTCCTTCTGCAGCCAGGTGTGGTTTTTGAAATTGCGGGACGCGATAACGCCGCCATAGATCGGCTGGCTGTATTTTTTCTGCAGGACCTGGGAATCCTCCAGGACCGCGGGCAAAACCTTTTTGATGCTGTTGGAACCCTTGGTCAGGGGATTGTAATAGGCCTTCTTCACGATCTCCAGAAGGTCGATCATGCAGCGCGCGCCGTGCCAGGAATCAGCGATTTTTTCCCCGGATTTGGTGATCGTGCGGATGAACTGCATCAGCTCATCCTTGTCCGCCTCCTGACTGTCCCGCAGCTGCTCGTGAATCGCGCAGAGTATCGTATTCTCATGATTGGAATAGCGAAAGATGCTGCCCTGGTCGCCCTCCAGTTCCTTTTTCAAAGCGCGGACGAATGCGAAGTTGGGAAACTCGCCTTTTTTCGCGTGCAGATATTCGCCGGCATGAATCACCTGGCCGTCTTCATGAATGATGTGATGCGAAAATTGAAAGGCGATCTGCTCATAAGGCCGGCGCCCTTCATGAAAGGGAATGGCCACCGCCGTGGTTTCAAAGTCGATGCAATGCAAGGGATACTTCCAGGCGTCCATCGCCTGCCGCAGGTACTCGTGATCCGCAAAGGCTTGACCTTCCACCTGCAGCCACTGCCTTTGCCCGGTCGTAAGTCCCTGATCGTCGCCGTCGATCTTCAGATCCTCCTCGGTGATCTCATGAAGCCAAAGGCGTCCTTCGGCGATCAGCCGATCAGCATCGCGATAGTTCCAAAGATCTATAACAAGGCGTCCCGGCTCCGGGTCTTTTTTCAGGCGGGCCTTCCAGCATTCATGAAAGCCGCTCTTGAGCCCCTTGCTGCCATCGCTCCTGTATTCGCAGGAACTGCAGGCCTTGCTGAGTTCCGCCTCCAGCTTGGTTTGCGATCGGTAGGCCGCAGCCCAGGCATCTGCTTTCTTTTGAAAGTCCGCATCCGCGAGGAGCCTCGTCACATGCTCGGACATGGATAGGGTATAAAGTATCTTCTGCCCGACATTCGCCAGCGAGGTTCCCTCAGCGACCTTGATTTTGTTGCGGCCGTTGCCTTTAGCGATCAGAAATCTTTGATTGAGTCCCGAAACGCTCGTCAGTTTGCTTTTATCGGCGAAGATCAAATGCGGAACGATTTTGTATGAAGGAAAGGCCTTTTGACAAACCATGGTTTGAAAAGCGATATCCTGGAAATAAGAATCCCACTTCGATTTCAGCTTATAGATATTCTTTTTCAAAAGGCGCTTATCGTAAAAGTCGTCTTCATCATCGGGATGAATCGACTTCGCTTTCACTTCATAGAGCCGCAGGGTCGAGCCGCTTTTCACCAACACATCCGCGCGAATCAAAAAGGGTCCGCTGCGAACAGCCGCTTCAAAAAGCGTCACCTCATCCTTCTCCAGGTGCTTTTCGGTTTCCGCCACGGCCGCATCCGGCGACAGGGATTCCACTTCAATTCCACCAGGGAAATAGATGCGCGCCAGCTCTCCGACCTGAAATCCGCCATAGGCCAGCGCCCGCAAAAAGGGGTCATCCAGGCTCCGGTTTTCATACACATCGGGCTGGGCGTGATAATAAAGTTTGGTGGGACATTCCAGGGCTTTTTTATGCAAGGACTTCGTGAAATAACGCTGCTTGGTCATGCGCGGAGCCACATATAAAAAGGTGAGAACGATTCTTTTTTCAGTGTAGCACTGCGCTATTGACGGGCCCTAAGGGTGGGCATAGAATGCCTACTGGGCCCCGATTTGGGCCTTTGTCCATTTTGGGAAGGAAGGTGAATACGTGCTCGTGCATCAACGCAGCGAAATCGAAAAAAGAACGGCCGCACCGGAGTATGTTCGCAGTGTGGCCACAGACATCATTCTCACTCTCATCACCTGCGGCCTATGGAATATTTGGGTTCAGGCGCGGCAGATGCGGGCCGTGAACTTCATGATCAATAAAGAGAAGTATAAATTTTGGATCTGGGCGGGACTGACTCTCATCACCTGCGGTCTCTGGCACATCTATCATGAATTCCGCTTGAGTCAGGATATTTCGCTGGCCATGGGCAAGGGGCCGTCGGACATCAGCCCGGTCGTGCATCTGCTCCTCTCCATTTTTGCGCTCAGCATTATCGCCGATGCTCTGCAGCAGGCGGAGATCAACAGCTACTTCGGCAGCCATGAACTCTAAGCGTGTGCTCGCGGGCAGCGGCCTCCTGCTCTTCTGGATCGGCATCGTCTCGGTCCACGATGTCCCTTTATCCACGCAGGGCTGGGCCTCTTTGGTTCCCTTGCGCTGCCCCCTCAGCTTTTTTTTCGATATCCAATGCCCCACCTGCGGTCTCGGTCGGTCCCTGGTCGCCGCCGCGCTGGGCCACGGACAGGAATCCTTCCGTTACCATCCTCTGGGTTTGCCACTCTTCTGGGGAAGCCAGGCTCTGCTTTTATGCTGGATGTTCTGGTCGCGTGGGTGGGAAAGAGTCCGGCGGTTCGGACAAACGTTCATCCGTAACCGGCCGGTGATTTGGGCTGTGATCGCGTTTTACACGATCTGGGGCTTTTGCTGGCGCGCGCCAGTCTAAAAAACCCTGTTCAGTTCCACGCGGAAACGTTCATCCTTCGCATCCAGTTTCACGCGTCCAAAATGCTTTTTAAAACGATAGGACTGGGCCGCGTCGCGTGGAATCTCGGTATCAAAGGCTTCCAAACGGCTGCAGTGAAGATGCGTGGCGGGACCATAGCTCGCGTTATAGGGGATATCAAAACGTATGACAGGTCCTTTCTCGCCTTCCTCCTGATAGTAGCCGATATAATTGTTGCGATTGCAGGTGAGGACAAGGCTCAGCGGCTGAAAGTCGAGCGTTGGCAGTTCGACGAGCACGGTTTTATTCTGAAAGAGCACCCAGGCCGGACGGCGACTTCGCTCGTAGCTTCCCTCGATGGAATTCGTCTCCTGATAGGAAGGCTTCAAGGTGAAGCTGGTTTTCAGGTATTCTCCGCGCGCCGCAGGATTTTCAATGCTGATACCATCGCAGACAAGGTTGGAGGCCGGCTTCATTTCAATCGGAAACGTTTTGTTCGTGACGAATTCGCGCAGCTGATCCCCGTCCAGGTAAAATTCCCAGCCGAAGCTGCGGAAATTTTCATAGCGGCAGGCGAGTTCCAGATTCAGCCAAGGTCCGCCCGTATCGTCCGATGAAGCGGACTTCATGACTTCATAGTCCGCGCCCAGATAATCCTTGAGCAGCTCATCGCTCAGGGTATCCAGACGCATCGAATAATCCTTCTCGCAGTAATGATAGGGACGCGAATCAAAAGCTTTCAGCTGATCATGCTGAATCTCGCAGCAGGACGCCAGATCATCCTCGCGCCACTGATGGCCGTCCCGTTCACAGGCTTTTTTCCCAAGGGAAACATCGACGGCGTAGTAAACGCGAAGGGCCAGCACATCCCAAAAGCTCAGCTCGGGCCTTTCCTTGCTCAGAAGAATCTGCAGATCGTTGGCACAGTAATTCATCACGGAATCCTTGTCATAAGGCGTGATGGGCAAGGCTCCTGCCTCACCAAGACCGGCGGACTGATCCTGGGCGCAGAACGAATCGATGCGGCTTTGCTCGTGCCTTAAACCCAGAGCATGACCAAACTCATGCAGCGCATCCTCTTCCACGCAGCGGATGATATCGTCCCCCGTGCAGCCATAGAATGAGGTGTCTTGAAAACTCAGATTCAGCTGCAGGCCATTCGGAACACCATCCAGCCTTGCACCAAACGCGAGCACCTGCCGCACATCGGTATCGGCTTGAAAGACGCGAATGCCTTTGCTTTCCGCAGTGCAGGTTTCCCAGCCGGTAAAATGAATGCCGGCCCTCGCGTACTCCTTGACCACGATGTCCTGGGCCGCTTTTTGAGCCGCAGCCGTGGCTTCCGTGGGATTTTCCCAGCAGACGGGAATGAAAGGACTCGGCCAGCGGTAGCTGAGACCATCGCTGATCGTGCCCTGAGTCGTCGATGGAGCAAGGCGTCCATCACACGAACTGGCCAGGCCGGCAAAACATAGCAAAACGAGGAGATGCTTCATGACCAATCCTTATGACAGTGAATGGTTGCCTGCGAAAAGCCTGCTTTGCAATTCCTGCAACCCATGCTAACTATGGCGTCTGGATCCTATATCATAATCAATATCCCTCGCAATGAAGCAGGACAGCATGAGCCCACTTCCTTATCCCCGATTCTGGCGCCTGGCTCTTTTGGGTAGTCTCCTTGGACCAGGTTTCGCGGTCGCTGAACCCGGGCCGACAGCGGCCGACAGCAGCTGGCAGGACCTTCAGCAGCAGCTCCGCAGCACACGGTCTTTCCGACTCGGTGCGCCCTTTAACGTACGTATTCTGGATGGGGGCGAACGCGTCCTTTATCAAAAAGCGATACCCCCTTCGACCGCGGCCGCGGTTTATGAATTCAATCGCATCACCGGCGTCGAAACCAAGGTTTTGGATGCTGAGATGTTGGGTGCGGGCGAAGGGCCTGTGTCCGCCGAAGAGAAAGCGCTGCGCGAACGCCTGCGTCTTCTGACCGGCGGCATCAGTTTTTATGACAATCATCCCAAAGGCGATTGGATACTGACGCCGGTCAAAGGCAAACTCTTCCTTTATGATCGCACGACGCAAAAATCCCGCGAGATCGGTGCAGGCAAAGGCCCTGCTTTCGGCCCTAAAATCTCGCCGGATCATAAGCAGGTGGCCTTCGTTCGCGCCAGCAATCTTTATGTGGCGCCTGTGAGCGGGGGTCCTGCTGTGGCTGTGACGCAAGGCGGCACCGAGGAAAAAAGTTTTGGCGTTGCCGAATTCATCGCGCAGGAGGAATTGAATCGGAAGGATGGCTTCTGGTGGTCACCCGACAGTCAAACTCTTTTGATGCAGGCCGTGGATCAAAGGCATGTCGAGCGCCTGTCCATCGCCGATCCCTTCCGTCCTGATGCCGAACCGCAAAGACCTTATTATCCGCGTCCGGGCAAGGCCAATGCCACCTTCCGCTTTGGTTTCGTTTCCGCCAAAGGCGGCAGGGTCACGTGGATTGATTTCGGCAAAGAGCCCTTTGAATATGTCGGGCCCGTGCAATGGAGCAAGCATGGCAAACCCAGTTTCCTTCTTCTGAATCGCCTGCAGAATGAAGCGCGCCTTGTAACCGCGGATCCCAAAACCGGGCGCACCGAAACGCTTATCAAGGAAACCGATGCGGCCTGGGTGGATATAGATCGCTCTGTTCCGCTCTGGTTGCCTGACAATCAAGGCTTTTTGTGGACCTCGGAAAGCTCGGGACCCAAGCGTTTGAATCTGCATGATGGCAAGGGTCAATTCATTCGCAATGTGAGTCCGGCCAACATTCAGGTCCGCAGTGTGCTGGGTGCCTCGAAGGATGGCAAGACCGTTTACTATGAAGGCGCCACCGACAGCATCGCCTCGGCCGTCTATGCTTCACAGATTGCCGATGGCACGACCCGCACGGTTCTAGCCCAGGACAATGGCAGCGTCGGCGTTTCCAGCAGTTTCAATGATCAGCTTTTCGCGGCACGCGTCACGACTCTGGACGGAGCGGATCGCACCGCGCTGCGCAGCTGGACGGATGACAAGGAGCAGGTGATTCCCTCGGCCGCTGCCGAACCCGTGATGAAAGCCAATGCCACCATCGTCCGCATAGGTCCCCAGGAGATTCGGACTGTCATCGTGCGTCCCAGCAATTTCAATCCGAAGAAAAAATATCCGGTGGTGGAACATGCCTATGGCGGCCCCAGTTCCCTCCAGGTCCGCGCCTCGGGTCGGGCCTACCTTGAAGACCAGGTGCTGGCCGATGCGCTGCAGGCTGTGGTGGTGCGTATGGATACCGCCGGCACACCGGATCGCGGTCGCGACTGGGAGCGGGCCATCTTTAAAAAATTCGGCTCGTTGCCTGTGAACGATCATGCCGAGACTCTGAAACTCCTCTGCGCAAAATATCCCGAGCTCGATGCGAATCGCATCGGCGTTTACGGCTGGTCCTATGGTGGATATTTCGCAGCCTACGCGGTGCTCGCGCGGCCGGATGTTTATAAAGCCGGTGTGGCCGGAGCGCCGCCTGTGGATTGGGTGGACTATGATACGGCTTATACCGAACGTTATCTCGGTCTTCCTGAAAAAGACCAGGAAGCCTATCAATCGAGTTCCATCCTCACGCTGCTGCAGCCTGAAAAACGCAGCAAAACCCCGAAGCCGCTCCTCGTGATTCATGGAACGGCCGATGATAACGTCTTCTTTTTCAATTCCATGAAATTGATCGACGCTCTGGAGCGAGCGGCCTGGCCTTATGAGTTCCTGCCCCTGATGGGCCAGACCCATATGGTGACCGATGCGGAATTGGATGCGCGACGCTTCGATCGCACCCTCAACTTTTTCCGTCAGCATCTCAATTCCACTCCTTAAATCCTGAATCTTTCCGGCCGAACATGCGGCCGGATTTTCCCGCCTTCGCTTAAAAACACTTACATATCAACATCTTACCGACTCTCTGCCCCGCAAGAATGATTCAAGGCCGCATTTTGACAGCCAAAACTCCCAGACCCTTACTTAAGGGACGGGCTTTTCGGACCGATACGAGGACCGGAAACGAGCGCCCACTCGCGAAAACCAGGCTGGGAAAATTTTCCCTGCAAGCACAGAGACATGGCCCGGATGCAGAAACAGCTGATCGGCAATCGCTATCGAATCAAAGGCCTCATCGGAGAAGGGGGCATGGCCTCCGTGTATGCGGCGCTTGATGAAAAACTCGATCGGCGGGTGGCCGTAAAAATTCTGCATCAGCATCTGGCTCGAAACCCCGATATCCGCGAACGCTTCCTTCTCGAAGCGAAAACGGTTTCGAATCTGGATCATCCGAACATCATTAAAGTCTATGATTTCTCGGGACTCGACTCGGAACAGCTCTGGATGGTCTCTGAGATCCTCTATGGGGTGGACCTTGCCGAATATGTGAAGCGTTATCCCAAGAATCGACTGCATCCCATCGTTGCGATCCTGATCGCGCGTGAAGTCTGCCGCGCTTTGCATGAAGCCCATAAACTGAATATCGTGCATCGCGATATCAAACCGGAAAACATCATGCTGCTCGATACGGGGCAGGTGAAGCTCATGGATTTCGGCATCGCCAAGGTGCATCGCGCGAAAGCCACGCAGACCGGGACTTTCATGGGCTCTCCGAGTTACATGTCGCCCGAGCAGATTCGCGGCAGTGATGTGGACGTCCGGGCGGATATCTATAGCCTGTCCGTCCTCTTTTATGAAATCGTCACGGGCGTTCTTCCCTATTCAGGTCAGACGACGGCGGAAGTCATCAATAAGATCATGGTGGGGCGCTATACCGCAGCGAACCTTCTGGCCCCCGAGCTGCCTTTCGTGATCAATGAGATCATCAATAAAGGCATGAAGAGCGCGAAAGAGGAACGCTTCCAGGACATCCTGGAAATGGCCGGCGCCTTGGATCACTTCCTTCAGGGTTTTGGTTTTGGCGAAAGCTCCAAGGAACTGGAGCAGTATACGCATAATCGCCTGGCCTTCGACGAACGCCTGGCCAAACTCAAAATGCCGAAGACCACGGTTCCGAAGATTGAATCGCACAAAAATATACTCGATCAGAGCAAGCCCTATAGCTCGCGCAGTCAGCACACGTCCATCAAACGTGATGCCGTCGATCCCATGGCGGAAACCAAGGCCCTGAGCCAGCCGAAGCCTTCACGCGGAGCCACGACACCGCCGCGCAATGCGCGCCCTGCGGATGGCAATCATGGCAACACCGGAACGCGCGGGCATGCCCCGCAGCAGAAGCATACGAATCATCGTCCCGGAACCATGGGCGATTTGCCCACGCAGCTCCTGCCGCAGCAGCCTTCGCCCCAGGCTCCGCAGCCACGACAGCCGTCGTCACACACGCAGCATCCGCAATCCTCGATGCGGCCATCTGCGACCGTGCCTCCTCAGTCGCAGCATTCGCAACACGCGCCTCATTCACAGTCCTCACGCGCGCGGACTCCGGCGCAGAAGGTGATCATTCGCGAAGTCGGCGGCATCGACAAACGCAGAAAGTCCAGCACCAGCACCTATGTGATGTTTGGACTGATCGCGGCCATCGTCCTCGTCTTCATCTTCGGCGGCGATAAGCTCATGAATCAGGTGAAGCGCGACAGCTCCAGGGTTGCTCAGCAGATTGATCCGTCCAAACAGAAAAAACCGACAGCGCCCCGGACCGAACCTGCAGCGCCGCGTCCCGGCAAAGCCGAGCCGGCTCCTGTGGAAATGCCCACGATTCCGGCCGTGGAAAGTCAGACGGTGGTGATCGATCATAATAAGCCGCCGGTCGTCAGCGAGAAGGAAACCGCGACTTTCAAAACGGGTCGTCCGGTGGTGACCACCAATAAAGTCCTGAATGCCTCCAGTCGTCCGAGTCGTCTGGCCATTCAAACGCCACCACCTGAGACGAGCAAACCCAGGAAGGAACCGGATCCGACACCGGATCCCACGCCTCAGGCGCCGCCTGCCAATGAAACAAGGCCGCCTGTGCTGGCTTCCGTTCCCGAAAAGCAGATCGTGACGGATCGACTGCCGCCCGAGCCGCCCCGAAAAGGCGAACCGGGAACACTGCGCGTCTCAGCACTGCCCGCTGCTGAAATATTCATTGATGGCAAACCTTACGGCACCACCAATGATCCCGAAATCGCCGGCCAGGGCATACGCCTGGATCCGGGTTCCTATTCCCTGCGCCTGAAGCGCAAGGGTTACAAGATTGATGAACAGCAGGTTCAGATCAAAGCCAGTGAGCAAAAGAATCTGAACGTCACGCTCTTAAAAACCGTGGATCTCGTCGAACTGAACATTCGGTCCAACCGCAACCCGGCCCAGCTGGTTATTGAAGATCTGAGAGATGGCGGGCGGCGGAAGGAAATGAATATGACCAAGTCGTCCCTGATCTTGAACCTGAGACCGGGGACCTATCGGGTGGTTGTAACCTTTGAACGGGAAGTTGTGAGTCGTGTGTTTGAATTAAGGGAGAGTGAAGGATCTCAGACGTTTACTGCTGACTTCAAGTGAAAGCCATGGAGCCGTCACGTCCTACAAAGAGAAGGTCAAACCTGAGACGGATGCTCACGTTCAGTCTCAGCCTGCTTCTTATTATCTTTCTTCCCGTATCCGCCAGTGGAAAAACGCCTGTCTATAAGCAGGGCCTGCAGCATTACGCCAAGGGCGAATTCGATAAGGCCGTGCAGAGCCTGCAGAACGCCTTGAAAAAGAAGCCGAGCAAGGCTGAGAAAGTCAAAATCTATAAATACATTGGCCTGAGCCTTTATACCCTGGGCCGCCAGGCCGAGGCCGAGAAAAATTTCGAGCAGTGTCTGGCCACCGATTCGGCCTGCAGCATCGAAGCCAAGGAAGCCCTCGATGAATCCGTTCTGCCCTTCTTCCAAAACATCAAGCGCGGCGTCAACGAAAGAAAGAATGCACCGAAACCCAAGACCCGCATTCTGGTCAAAACACCGATCAAGGACGCTGAAATCCTGATGGATGGCATCCTCCTGGGTCCCGCCAATGCTTCACTCGATGCGAACCCAGGGACGCGCGAGATCACCCTGCAGGCGAAAGGCTATCGGCCTCGCCGCGTGAAGATCGCCGTGAATAAGAACGTTGAGAACGTCTACGAAATCTCTCTGGATAAACTGCCGCCCAAGGTGGATGCCAAGGCCCTGGAGCGGGAGAAGGAAAAGGAAAGAGAGCGCGAGCGGGACAAAGCCAAACAGCAGAAAATCGCGCGCGAAAAGGCCAAGGAAAAGGAACGTGATCGGGAACGCGCAGCCCGCAAGCTTGAGGCGCGCAAGGAAAAGGAAAAGAAAGAGAAAGAAAAGGAAAAGGTTCCGCCTGTCCTTCCGAATGAGGATGAAAGCGCGAAAAAACTCGCGGATCCCGGACCGGAGCCGAAGAAGGAGAGCCTTGAGATGCCGGAAGAAAAAGGCCCTCCGGTCACAGCCGCAGCCTCGTCCCCAGCGGATGTTCCCGCCGAGCTGGAGCGCGAACCCGTGAGCATCGCGCACTTTCTGCCGCTCGGCGTTGGTCAGTTCTATAACGGCGATTATCTCCTGGGAACGCTGTTCCTGACCACGCAGCTCTATGCCGGAGCCGTCATCGTGCAGGCCAATCAGGATATTCAGCAGGCCGAGGACAATGAGCAGGCCGCGATTCGGCGCGCGCAGGTCGATCCCACCGTGACGCCCGACGATCTTCTCGCGTTCTCACAGGCCAAGCAGGCTTTCGTGAAAGATAAGCAGGAGCGATTGAATCTCGCTTTGGGAGCTGCGGCGGGCACCTATGTCTTCGGCGTGGTGCATGCACTCATCATGCGGCCTTACGTTTTGCCCGCCGCGGTCAGCATGCAGCTCATGCCCACCGGGAATCAGGGCCTTGAGCTGCAGGTTCACTGGGATTTTTAATGAGTCGTCGCGGGTGGGGTGGGCTGCCCCGTCCTATCCTTCCGCAGGGAATTGCCATACTGCACCAGAGTCTGCATCAAAACCTTGCGGCTGATAGGCTTGCTGATATGGGAATTGAAACCGCTCGCAAGGCAGCGCTGCCGCTCCTCGCCCATCGCATGCGCGGTCAATGCCACAATCGGTTTGCCATAACCCTGACGTCTGAGTTCCTGCGCCGCGGCATAGCCATCCATCTCGGGCATCTGAAGATCCATGAGGATGCAATCAAAGGCGCCACCAAGAGCCTTCTGCACACCTTCGCGACCGTTCGAGGCCGTCTCCACTTTCACGCCGCTCATCTTCAGCATGCGCGTGACGAGCAGCTGATTGTCCTGACTATCTTCCACCAAAAGCACTTTCAGATGATCCAAAGAGATGCTGACTTCCTCGGGCCGCACTTCGGCACCGGCGCGGATCGGAGCCACAGTGCGCATGGTTTCACCCGGATCTATCGTCACAGTGAATTCACTGCCGACACCGGGAACGCTGCTGGTCAGCTCCACATCCCCGCCCAGGGAACTGGCGAGTTTTTTGGAAAGGACCAGTCCAAGTCCAGTTCCACCGAATCGCCGCGTGGTCGAGCTATCCGCCTGGGCAAAGGGCTCGAACAGCCGGGTCGCCTGTATGCTGCTGATCCCGCGACCGGTATCCCGAATGATAAAGGCCAAACGCTGGCGACCATTGTCGCCTTCCGTTTGCCGGATGGTCACCGAAATCAGACCATGATCGGTGAACTTGATCGCATTGCCCACGATATTGAAGAGCACCTGGCGGAGACGCAGGGGATCGGTCGTGATATGCGAAGGCACCTGGCCCTCGGTCGTGACCGTGAGCCTGAGGCCTTTTTCCCTTGCTTCCAGCGACAGCAGCATATTGATATCGGTCAGGATATCATCCAAAGGCACCAGCACTTTCTCGACATCGAGCTTGCCCGCTTCGACCTTCGAGAGATCCAAAATATCGTTGATGATATTGGAAAGGAGTTTACCGTTCCGCTTGATGACTTCCACGCAGTTCATGCGCTCGGAAAGCGGCTGATTCTCGTCCAGCATCAGCTCGGAAAAGCCCATCACAGCGCCCAGAGGCGTGCGGATTTCGTGGCTCATGTTGGCCAGGAACGCGCTCTTCGCCTTGTTCGCGGCTTCGGCCAATTCCTTGGCCGCGACGAGTTCCTCCTGCTTTTTACGCAGAAGGCGCTCGATCCGCTCCCTTTCACTGATCTCGGCCCGCAAAGCTTTGTTGGCCTGCTCCAGTTCCGCCGTTCGTTCCTTCACGCGAATATCGAGGATCTCGTAAGCACGCTGCAGGGTTTCATCGGCCGTCTTGCGATCGGTGATATCGCGGGTGACGATGGCAAAGCCCCGCAATTGATCCGAAGAGTCCCAAAGGGCCGTGATCACCGAGTTGGCCCAGAACATGGAACCATCGCGACGAACGCGCAGAGCTTCCTCTTCAAATTTGCCGTCTTCGATGGCCTTGTAAAGACCCAGTTCGGGAATGCCCTGCTCGATGGCCTGCGCCGTATAAAAAACCGAGTGGCTCTGGCCGATGATTTCCACGCTGTCGTAACCTTTGATGCGACGCGCCCCATCATTCCAGGTCCGCACATTCCCCTTCTGATCCAGCATATAGATCGCGTGATCCTTCACTCCCGCCACGAGCAGGCGGAAACGCTCTTCGCTTTCCTTCAGGGTCTGCTCCGCTTTCTTGCGCTGAATGAAAAGGCCGACGCGTGATCCGATATCCACCAGCGCGGAAAGGACAAGGCCGTCCTCGCTGCCGATCGAGGCATCAATGAATTCCACGACGCCGACGAGCTGATCGCCTTCCCAAATGGGAAGCGCGACGATGCCCCTCTCCTGCTTATCGCTGAACACGCGGCCGCGCTGCAGATGCTGGGAACCTTCCCTTATCCACATGGGACAGGCTTTTTCCCAGGCGATTCCTACTCCGTCTTCACCTTTTTCCAGCTTCACGCCCTGGGTGTGTTCCGCGAGTTCATGCATGGCTGGGGACTGATCGTGCCAGATATGATGGACCTGCATAAGCTGGGGGTCGCCATCAATCGACCAGATCGCCGACCAGCTCCATTCCAGACCGCGGCCGACGATTTCCAGGAGGCGCGGCATCGCCTCGACGATGCCATTGGATTCCGCCAGGATGCGGGTCACATCCAGCTGGATGCGCTGCATCTTTTCGATACGCTTTTTATAGGCGTTTTCCAAAAGGGCTTCACGGATCTGCTGCGATTGGATGGCCGCCTGCTGCTTCAGTTCTGCGATGCGATATTCTTTTTCGCGCCTTTCGCTTTCCAGAAGCTCCGCGACCTGGCTGCGGATCAGAAGCTTTTGGCGGAAGAGCTGCACGAACACAGCGACCTTCGCCTTCACCACTTCCGGAGCCAAAGGCTTTTGCAGATAATCCACGGCGCCGACATCATAACCACGGAAGATATCCGCGACATCGGCTTCCATGGCTGTCAGGAAAATAATGGGAATCTCGCGCAGGCTATCCGATTTTTTGATTCGAGTCGCCAGCTCGAAACCATCCATGCCCGGCATCATCACATCCGCGAGGATGACGGCGAATTCTGCGCTCTTCAATTTTTCCAGAGCCTCAAGCCCCGACGTTGCCATGACAAGGTTATAGTCCGGCATGCAAAGAAAAGATTCGAGGGCAATCAAATTGCTCGGCTTGTCATCGACCAACAAAATATTCACTGTTGGCTGCGTCTGAGCCGCTGCCGAATCCATACAGACTCCCTTAGTTCACCGAAGCTTTTTTTATCTGTAACCAAGCATACATGACTGAGAGCAGTTTTTCCGGATCAACGGGCTTGGTCACATAATCCGAGGCACCAGCCTGAATTGCCTTATCACGATCGCCTTTCATGGCTTTGGCTGTCAAAGAGATAATGGGCAAACGGCTGAAACGCGGGTCCTGCCTTATGGTCCGGGTCGCCTCGATGCCATCCATTTCCGGCATCATCATATCCATGAGCACCAGATCCACGTCTGGATGAGCCTGCAGATGTGAAATAGCGACCTTGCCATTTTCAGCATGTATGACTTGCATTTTGCGTTCTTCAAGAACCGAGTCAATCGCAAAGATATTGCGGCTATCATCATCCACAACCAGAATCTTGGCGCCATTGAAGTCGGCATCCTGCGGTAAAGCCGGAATGTGGGAGTTGTTTTCCGTGCTGGACTCCACAGACACAGGCTGTGTCAGTTCAACGCCATTATAATTCTGCGGTAAATAAAGGGTAAAGGTGCTGCCCTGATCCGGAGCACTGACGACTTCCAGCCATCCCCCGAGGAGGCGCGTGATCTCGCGACTGATGGTCAGACCAAGGCCTGTTCCGCCGTACTTCCGGCTCGTCGTTCCATCGGCCTGCTGGAAGGCTTCGAAGATGAGTTTTTGTTTTTCAATCGGAATGCCGATGCCCGTATCCCGCACGGCGAAGGCCACCACGGTTCCCGACTGGGGGATGATGCCGTGACCGATGCGCTGCTCTTTGCTGACCGGACTCACCGTCATGACCACACGGCCACGTTCGGTGAACTTGAAAGCATTCGACAGAAGATTTTTGAGAATCTGCTGCAGGCGGTTGACGTCGGTGAACATCGTCCGCGGCAGGTTCTGGTCCATGATGATCTGGAAATCCAGGCCTTTTTGTTCCGCCATATGACGGAAGGTGCGTTCCACATAGTCCTGAACTTCCGGCAGATCGAACTCTTTCGGGTTGATCGGCATCTTGCCCGCTTCGATTTTGGACAGATCCAGAATCTCATTGATCAGGGCCAGAAGATCGTTACCCGATGAGTAGACGGTGCTGGCGAATTTCACCTGCTCCGGCGTCAGGTTTCTGTCCTTATTATCGGCCAGCATCTTCGAAAGGATCAAAAGGCTATTCAAAGGGGTACGGAGTTCATGCGACATGTTCGCCAGGAACTCCGACTTGTACTTGGAAATAAGCTGCAGCTGCTCGGCTTTTTCTTCGACGCTGCGCGACGCCAGTTCCACCTCGCGGTTTTTGACTTCGAGGAGCTTGGCTTTTTCGTTCAGCTCGTTCGCCTGGGCTTCGAGTTCGGCGTTGGACCGTTTCAGCTCCTGCAGCAGTTCTTCCGTCCGCATCGAGGACGAGATCATGTTCAAAATCACGCCGATGGAATCCATCAGCTGATCCAGGAAACTCAGATGGTTTTCGCTGAAGATCTTGAACGAGGCGAGTTCGATGACGGCCTTGATTTCCCCTTCGAAAAGAACGGGCAGCACCACCACGTTGCGAGCGGGCGCATCGCCCATGCCCGAGGTGATATGAATGAAGCCCTCGGGAACATCGGACATCAGGATGCGCTTTTTCTCGAAGGCGCACTGACCGATCAGGCTCTCTTTCAAACGATAGGTATGCGAGAGGCTCTTTCTGACTGAATAACCATAGCTCGCGATCAGATTCAGAACCGGAGTGGTCCGATCGTCGGCGGTTTCCATCATGAAAAAGCCGCCATGCTGCGCGCCGACCAGCGGGGTCAGCTCGGACATGATCAGCTGGGCTACCGAGATGATATTGCGCTGACCCTGCATCATACCCGAGAACTTCGCGAGGTTGGTTTTCAGCCAGTCCTGCTCGTTGTTCTTCTGGGTCGTGTCCTTCAGGTTCGCAATCATCTGGTTGATGTTGTCTTTCAGCGCGGCCACCTCGCCCATCGCTTCGACGTTGATCGAACGGGTCAGGTCACCCTTCGTTACCGCGGTCGAGACTTCGGCAATCGCACGCACCTGAGAGGTCAGGTTACCGGCGAGCTGGTTCACGTTATCGGTCAAATCACGCCAGGTGCCGAAGGCTCCTGGGACTTTCGCCTGTCCACCCAGCTTCCCTTCGATCCCGACCTCGCGGGCCACAGTCGTCACCTGATCGGCGAAGGTGCGGAGAGTATCGGTCATGCTGTTGATGGTTTCCGCGAGCGCGGCCACCTCGCCTTTCGCTTCCAGGACGAATTTCTCGTTCAGATTACCATTCGCAACGGCCGTCACGACCTTCACGATACCGCGCACCTGGGTGGTGAGGTTCGAGGCCATGATATTCACGTTATCGGTCAAGTCCTTCCAGGTACCGGCCACACCAGGCACGCGGGCCTGGGCTCCCAGCTTCCCTTCGATCCCGACCTCACGGGCGACCGTGGTCACCTGATCGGCGAAGATGCGGAGCGTATCGGTCATGCTGTTGATGGTTTCCGCGAGGGCGGCCACCTCGCCTTTGGCTTCGAGCACGAATTTCTCGTTCAGGTTTCCGTTGGCCACCGCGGTCACGACCTTGATGATACCGCGCACCTGTTTGGTGAGGTTACCAGCCATGAAGTTTACGTTATCGGTCAGGTCCTTCCAGATGCCTGAAACGCCCTTCACTTCCGCCTGGCCACCGAGTTTTCCTTCCGTGCCCACCTCTTTCGCCACACGGGTTACTTCGGCTGCGAAGGAGTTCAGCTGATCCACCATCACGTTGATCGTGTTCTTCAGCTCCAGGATCTCGCCCTTCGCATCAACCGTAATTTTCTGGGACAAATCGCCCTTCGCAACGGCTGTTGTCACTTTTGCGATGTTACGCACCTGAGCGGTGAGGTTTCCTGCGAGACCGTTCACGTTATCGGTCAGGTCCTTCCAGGTTCCCGACACACCCTTCACTTCCGCCTGGCCACCGAGCTTCCCTTCGGTACCCACCTCTTTCGCCACACGGGTTACCTCGGCTGCGAAGGAGTTCAGCTGATCCACCATCACGTTGATCGTGTTCTTCAGCTCCAGGATCTCGCCCTTCGCGTCGACTGTAATCTTCTGCGAGAGGTCACCCTTTGCAACAGCCGTGGTTACTTTTGCAATGTTACGCACCTGGGTTGTCAGGTTAGCGGCCAGACCGTTTACGTTATCAGTCAGGTCTTTCCAGGTTCCCGATACGCCTTTCACATCCGCCTGGCCACCGAGTTTTCCTTCGGTGCCCACCTCTTTCGCCACACGGGTTACCTCGGCTGCGAAGGAGCGGAGCGTATCCACCATCGTGTTGATGGTATTTTTAAGTTCGGAGATCTCGCCCTTCGCATCGACCGTAATTTTCTGCGAAAGGTCACCCTTCGCAACGGCCGTCGTTACGTTTGCGATATTACGCACCTGAGCGGTCAGGTTTGCAGCAAGGCCGTTCACGTTATCGGTCAGGTCCTTCCAGGTGCCGGCGACGCCTTTAACGTCGGCCTGGCCACCCAGCTTTCCTTCGGTACCCACCTCTTTCGCCACACGGGTTACTTCGGCTGCGAAGGAGTTCAGCTGATCCACCATCACGTTGATCGTGTTCTTCAGCTCCAGGATCTCGCCCTTCGCATCGACCGTGATTTTCTGCGAAAGGTCACCCTTCGCAACGGCCGTCGTCACCTTCGCGATGTTACGCACCTGCGCGGTCAGATTTCCTGCCAGACCGTTCACATTATCGGTCAGGTCCTTCCAGGTACCGGCGACGCCTTTAACGTCGGCCTGGCCACCCAGCTTCCCTTCGGTACCCACCTCTTTCGCCACACGGGTTACCTCGGCTGCGAAGGAGTTCAGCTGATCCACCATCACGTTGATCGTGTTCTTCAGCTCCAGGATCTCGCCCTTCGCATCGACCGTAATTTTCTGCGACAGGTCACCCTTCGCAACGGCCGTCGTCACCTTTGCGATGTTACGCACCTGCGCGGTCAGATTTCCTGCGAGGCCGTTCACGTTATCGGTCAGATCCTTCCAGGTTCCCGACACGCCTTTCACATCCGCCTGGCCACCGAGTTTGCCTTCGGTACCGACCTCTTTCGCCACACGGGTTACCTCGGCAGCGAAGGAGCGCAGCGTATCCACCATCGTATTGATGGTATTTTTCAGCTCAAGGATCTCGCCCTTCGCATCGACCGTAATCTTCTGCGAAAGGTCACCGTTCGCCACCGCAGTGGTTACTTTTGCGATGTTACGCACCTGAGCGGTAAGGTTGCCTGCAAGGCCGTTCACGTTATCGGTCAGGTCCTTCCAGGTTCCCGACACGCCTTTCACATCGGCCTGTCCGGCCAGCTTCCCTTCGGTTCCCACTTCCTTGGCCACACGAGTTACCTCGGCAGCGAAGGAGCGCAGCGTATCCACCATCGTGTTGATGGTATTCTTCAGTTCATAAATCTCACCGCGCGCATCCACAGTGATTTTCTGGGAAAGGTCACCGTTCGCCACCGCGGTGGTTACTTTTGCGATGTTACGCACCTGAGCGGTGAGGTTCGCTGCCAGACCGTTGACGTTATCGGTCAGGTCCTTCCAGGTCCCCGATACGCCCTTCACTTCCGCCTGGCCACCGAGTTTCCCTTCAGTACCGACTTCCTTGGCCACGCGCGTGACTTCAGCCGCGAACGACGACAGCTGGTCCACCATCACGTTGATCGTGTTCTTCAGCTCCAGGATTTCCCCGCGCGCATCGACCGTGATTTTCTGGGTAAGATCGCCTTTGGCAACGGCCGTCGTCACCTTTGCGATGTTACGCACCTGCGCCGTCAGGTTACCGGCAAGGCCATTCACATTATCCGTCAGGTCCCGCCAGGTTCCCGACACGCCTTTCACATCCGCCTGACCACCCAGCTTCCCTTCGTTACCGACCTCTTTCGCGACCCGGGTTACTTCGGCAGCGAAGGAGTTCAGCTGGTCCACCATCGAGTTTACCGTGGTGCCAATGCGGAGAAATTCACCACGTACCGGACGGCCTTCGATTTCCAGTATCATTTTTTGCGAAAGGTCGCCCTTTGCCACCGCCGTGATCACGCGCGCAACTTCATTCGTCGGTGCGACAAGGTCACCGATCAGCTGGTTCACCGAATTGACGCTGGTGGCCCACGAACCCTTGGCCGGGCCGACCGACGCACGTTCCGTCATGCGCCCTTCCTGACCGACGATCTTGCCAACCCGGACCAGTTCGTTCGAAAGGTGTTCGTTAAGCCCGATGATATCGTTGAGAAGCTCGCCCACGCGGCCCAGGATATCGCCTTTTTCATAGTCAAAGCGCACCGAGAAATCCCCGGATTTCACCGCTTTCAGGACTTCGACCAATTGCTCGATTTCGTCTTTCTCGGCCAGCGCCACCTGCTCCCATTCGGAGCCCCGCGAAGGCTTGGCGCGATTAGGTTTCGAGGAACGAGGGTCGTGGGAATTGCCTTGAAAAGTTCCCGCTTGTTTAAAACTGCGATGAGCTTTGACTTCTTTTTCAGCCGTGGGCTTCATTCCGAAAACCTCTAAATAAGGCGTCATATTTAAGAAATTATACGAGACTTTGGACAATATGGGTCGTGACTGCGAAACAATCCAGTGATCCAGCTTGGCGGTAAAAAACGATCAGATCCAACTTAGACGCTCATCAGGAAGAACCTCAAGCTAAATCTGACGAGGTCGTCAGTGCGAATCTGCTTCCCTGCATGCCTACACCCTTGAGGGAAAATTCGCAAAAAGCCAAAGAGACCGAAGGCAATTTCCTTCATGTACTTTTAGACCTTCATCTTCAAAAAGGCTGTCTCCAAAATACTACAGTGTAATCAGCATTTTGAAGGTTGATTAATGAGCATAACCCTGCCAGCCTTAGAGCACAGCTTGCTCTGGAACCTTCATCGCATGGGTCACCCTGGGAGATTGGATGACAAGCGCAAGGCTCGACCAGAATATCGAAAAATTCATTTATGCCTGCATCAACTCCGTGGAGCAGCTTGAGATCCTTTTGCTTTTACGCAATAGGCAGGAAAGTGATGCGGATACAATTACCCAGGAATTGCGCACGACATCTTCGTCTGTCGAAAAGCGATTGGCGGATCTTATGCGTAAAAACCTGGTGACTCTGCGTGAGCATGAGGGCAAACGGACTTATGTCTATGATCCCCCGAGCCAGTATGTCGAGACCCTGGATCAATTGGCGTCTCTTTACAACACGCATCGCGTGTCCGTGATCAATCTGATTTTCTCCAAACCACCCGATGCCCTGACCGGCTTTTCGGATGCTTTTCGATTTAAGGAGTGACCATGGCATCCATAGTGTATGCTTTGTCGACCTTGACCTGCATTGCCTGCGCGTATCTCTTGCTGCGGTCCTTCAAGCGCAATGGAACGCGCCTGCTCCTTTGGAGTGGGCTCTGCTTCGTGGGGCTCGCCTTGAATAATGTGCTGGCAACCATAGACGTGAATACGCCCGCAGAACTTATGGACTTGTCTACGCTGCGTGTTATGGTATCCATCATCAGTGTTGCGATATTAATCTATGGTCTGACCTGGGAATCCATCTGAACGCAGATGAGGGGACGATGCGTTTATTCTTATCTGGAATGTTTTCAGCCTTGGCCTTCGTAGTCTCACTGTTCTTTTTGAAATTCTATGTGAGAACCCACGATCGCCTGTTCATTTGTTTCTCGCTGGCCTTTCTTCTGCTCGGCGTGGAACGGGTGATGATTTCCATTCTTGAGATATCCAATGAAAACGTCGGCCTCGTGATCCTCATGCGTCTGGTCTCGCTCTCACTGATCCTGGCGGCCATTATCGACAAAAACCGTCGCGGCGCCCGCGACTGACTCCTCCGCATAGAACTCGACAGACTTCCCTTCATCCACTACGATGAGCCTCATCCACCTAGCACCGAGGCACAGGGCATGAATATACAAGAGGCACTGAAGCAATGGGGCATAGCCCTGACCGGGGGCATTGCCTGTGGTAAGTCGACCATCGCCTCCATCATACGTCAGCAAGGCTATATCGTTCTGGATGCCGACGCCCTCTCCAGAGCGGTCGTGGAACCAGGCACGGAAGGTCTCGCCACGGTCGCCAAAACATTCGGACCGACAGTCATCAATAGCGACGGCAGCATGAATAGGAAGGTCATGCGCGAGCTGATCTTTCAGGACCCCGTGCGCCGTGAGCAGCTCGAATCCATCATTCATCCCCGCCTGCAGGACGAGACGCAAAAAATCCTGGAAACCAAGGGTTTTTTTGACAATCCCCGCACCTGGTTCTATGAAGCCAGCCTGATCTATGAAAGGGACCGCGCGGCGGACTTCAAAGCGGTTTGGGTTGCCTTTTGCCCCATGGAACTTCAGATCACCCGCGTCATGGATCGCGACCGCTGCACCAGGGATCTGGCCGAAGCCATCCTCGCCGCGCAAATGCCAGCGATCGAAAAAGCCAAGCGGGCGGATAAGGTGATCAATACCGATTGCAGTTTTTCCGAACTCGAGCAGCGGGTGCGAGAGGCTCTATTGGACCTTTAAATCAGCGGGTTGAACTTGAAGAAAAAGCGCACAAACGGCCCCAAACGTCGCCATGAGAGTCCACCCATCGTTCTGCGGAATCCTTCGAAACCGCGTCCCCAGGCTGACCCCATCGAGGATCGCATCTCGCCGCAGGACCGGGACGAGATCAAAAAAGCGAAGCAGTATACGGACAGCGCGCTGCAGAAATGGTTGCGCGAGGCGGAGGCCAACGCCCGTAAACCGCGCAAGGACATGAGTCACGTTCCTTTGATCGATCAGCTCGATCCCTGGCAAAGGGAGGCTTTCGATGCGCTCCTGAACGGCGAGCACGTGATCGTCGATGCGCCCACCACGGCCGGGAAAACGCGCGTGGTTGAAGCTTTTTTTGAGATCAACCTCGACCAGCCGCGCTTTCGGGCCGCCTACACCACACCGGTAAAAAGCCTTTCGAACGATAAACTGCGTGAATTCAGCGAGACCTTCGGCAAGGAAAACGTCGGCATCGCGACCGGCGATATCAAGGAAAACCTGGGAGCCCCGATCGTCGTGGCCACCCTTGAGTCCTATCGCAATTCCCTCCTGGGCGTGGAGCCGGACCTCGGCCGCACGCTCGTGGTCTTCGACGAATATCATTTCATGCAGGACGGCAGCCGCGGCAGTGCGTGGGAAGAGGCCATTATCCTGACGCCTCCGACCTGTCAGCTGCTTTTGCTTTCAGCCAGCGTGGATAATGCGGAGCAGTTCTGTGCCTGGATCACCGCCATCAGCGGTCGCCGGTGCCGCCTGATTCAGACCAAGGAGCGGCCGGTTCCTCTGGTCGATCTGATTTATTTTCGCGAGCAGTGGCTGCTGGTCTCGGAAGTCGCGGACATGCTTCCCAAGAAATCGACGGTGCCGGCGCGGTTTCCCCTGGAACAAAGCGAGATCGCCCGCCGTTTGAAATCCATTCCCGGACTTGGCCTGACGCCTTGCATCATTTATGCGGGACGTCGTGCATCGTGCGAGAACATGGCCAATGAACTCTGCAAGCAGCTCGAACCCATTTCGCGCGAGGAATCCCAGCTCATTCGCGATTTGATCGAGAAGGATGCGGAAGTCGAAGATCCGATGAAGTTCATCCAGGTGAATCTGCGGCGCCTTCTGCTCGTCTATGGCGTCGGCTATCATCATTCCGGGATGGCGCCGTATGCGCGCCGGGCTATCGAAAACCTTGTCAAAAACGGTCATCTCCGCTTCTGCGTGGCCACCATGGGGCTCAGCATCGGCATTAACTTTTCCGTGCGCGCGACGCTGATCAGCGATTACACGCGCCCCGGGGAAACCGGCTTCACGCAGTACGCCTCGTCCGAAGTTCTGCAGATGCTCGGCCGCGCCGGACGTCGCGGGAAGGACGTGGTGGGTTTCAGCCTCTGGCCTTCCGTGGCAGCCTGGCAAAAATTCGGCGGCACGCGTCGTGATCGCTGTGAATCGCGTTTGAAAAATGATCCGACCACTTTTCTTGGACTATTGGGTCGAGGCTTCAAACTTCGCGATGTGGAAAATTTTTATGAAAAAAGTTTTCTGCGCTTCGGTGATAAATCGGTTCGCTTTGCTTTGATCCGGGATCAGCCCTTGAAAAAGATTCTGGGTGCAGAGTCCTTGCCCTGTGGGGTTTCTCCGGCCTCGGCCTTCGCTGATTTCCTGGACGAGAAACCCGAGGCTCTGTGCCTCGGCTGTCCACTTCGCGAACGCTGCCATGCGCATATCCAAAAGAATATGGCGAGCAGCCTCGCGCATCTTCACATCCATTTGCATCGCATCGGCTGCATCGATCATAACGAGCAGCTCACGCGTTACGGGGCCATAGCCCGTTACTTCCCGCAGTCGGGCGGCCTGCTCATGGCGCAGCTTATCGACCAGGGCGATATCACCGTCAGCAATCTGCTGGCCGGTCTTGAATTGATGGCAGCCCTCTGCCTCACGCGTTTCAAGGAACCGGATATCGGCCGTGACTATGACTTTCCTTTCGCCTCAGAAAAAGTCGAGGAACGCCTGGAGGAACTTTATCCGCTCGAACTCTTCGAGGAACTCTATGATGCACCGGGACAGCGTCGGGACACCTTCGTCTTCCGTGAATATAATCCACTGGCCGGATCGGTGATCAGCGACTGGGCGCGCGGCATGAGCTGGACCGAGCTGGTGCGCAAGACTACGGATGAACGTTTCGGCCAAGGCGACCTTATGGCTTTGATCTATCGCGCTGCGACCTATCTTCAGTCGCTATCCCAGGCGCGCGTGCCCACACTTGGCTCGGCCGCCGCGTCCCTCCGTGATCAGCTTCTGCGTGAACCTCTGATGCCCTCGTCACATAGGCTCGTTGAAGAGGATGATGAGGAAGCCGAGATACCCGCCATTACTGATGGCGTCTGATTGCGCCCCTGCTTTCATCCTGTTGCTTTCTTACAACGAAAGGCCTTTTGTGCGTAGTTCAACCGCACGAGGCCTTAATCTAAATGAGAGATTTCTAAGAAAGTTTTCGGCCGCGAAGCCAGCTGACAACGCATTTCCCGGGCGTACGCTTTCAGAATTTTTGGTGGAAAATTCCAAACGGTCAGCTTCCCGATTTCTTAATAGTGTTGAAATATTACGACCGACCCACTGCGCCAGACGGCTTGAAATATGTACGCAAAAATTTTTTGAGACTCACAAAACACTGGTTTATAGGTTGACAACCCAACCCGTTAGCGTTAGAACCAGCGTCGGTCTTCCGGCACTACAATCCGTGTCTTTTGGCGGCTAAACCCGCAGAAAAACAAGGGATTCTCTGCCCTCAAAAACCGAAGCCAAATCGGTGTTTTGTAGACCCATAAGAATGCTCGAAAAGCTCAGGCACTGCATTTTAGAGTCCTTTCTCGTTTTTTTCGGCGTTTTTTAAAAATGCCGCACGTACAGACATATCCCCCTTTTCATCACAAAAAGACCAATCACCTTAGGTGCTATGAGCTTTGAGGGGCCCTTCACGGGCCCCCCATAATTTCCTCTTTCCAATAACTTGCTCTCCTTCCTGGAAAATCCATCAAGTTTTGCGCCGGGCCGCCGATCGCCTCCTAGTACGTTGGCGTAGGAATGGAAGGTTTTAGGCATGATTCCATCAAGGCTTTTCCGGGCTGTGTGTGTACTGGCTTTAACGGGCGGTAGTGCACCTCTGCTTGCCGAGAATCTGGAATTCCATCGCGTCTATCGCAGCCCCTATTACTTAGGGCGTGGCGATACAGGTGTTGCGACCGCGGACTATCAGGAAGCCATCTTCTATAACCCCGCGGGTCTGGCTCAAGGGAAAGGTCTCTACAAAGAAACAGTCCTCGTCTCACCAAGTTTTCAGATCTCTACCAAAACCAAGGATCTCGTTCGCCAGGTTCTGGTGCAGGAGGATAATGATCCCGACACTCTGCGCGGCTATCTGGGACGGAACCTCCATCTCGGTTTCAGTAACTTCACAGGTGTCGTCTTCCGTCGCGCTGCAGTCGGTATCCTGGTGTCGTCGGATACGAACGTAATGCTGGCCAAATCTCCTGAGGAACGGGGACTGGAAACCCTGCATGCGGATACTGTGGCCAATCGCGTCGCCGTCTTCAGTGCCGCGGAAGGCTTTTTCAATCAAAAGCTTTTGATCGGTGCGACTGCGAAATACATCATGCGCAATGAGGCGACGCTGGATGTCAGCGCGCTGGATTCCAGCAATATTTCGGAGCAGCTGAGCGCGAATGATGTGGAAGTTTCCCGAAACGGCATCGGGCTCGACCTGGGTGTCATGTATGATATGGACAGGATCCCTTGGCGCTTTGGTCTTCATGTCGAGAACGTCGGCAGCACCAAACTCTCCGCCGGAGAATCAGGCGTCAGCAGCAAGCGCCTGCCGCAGATTGTGACCTTCGGGACCGCGTATGACCTGACCACCAAAATGAGTTCCCTCGTTCTTCAGGCCGACTTCCGCGATGTCGGAGGAGCGGTGGAAAAGGATGTCTTTAAGCGTCTGCATATAGGCAGTGAACTGCAATTCGCCCGTGTGTTCGGTTTCATGGGCGGTCTGAATCAGGGTTATCCCACAGTCGGTCTGTTCCTGAATCTTTATGTCGTGCGTTTTGATGTCGGCGCCTATACGGAAGAGGTGGGGAGCACCGCCGGCATAAGACCGGATCAAAGGCTTTTTTTCCGGCTTAAGGCCGGGTTTTAAGGAGGGTGACGATGAAACATATCCTCCCAACATTGTTTCTGACGCTGAGCCTCGCGGCCTGTGGCAGCAATATCTTCGCGCCCATCGCCGATCCTGATCCCGCGGACGAGGCCACGGCGGCTTTGGATCAACGCAAGTCCGACGAGGCCATCACCATCCTCGAAAAAGCCCTGCAGAAGGAACCGGAAAACTGGCTCTACGTCTCGCTGCTCGCCAGCGCCAAGGCGCAGAAAGCGGGTGTGGATACCACCGATATCGCCCTGGAAATGGCCAAAGGCGGGGAATCGTCCGGCAATCCTTTGACCGCGCTTTTCTCGATACTTCCCTCGGCCACGGATGATGTGATTACCCTGCTCGGGGAAGCCACGGAACTTCTGTCCAGCATTCCGAGCGATCAGCTGGAAGATGGGGACACCTTTAAGATCTCGATGTTCAATACCGCCTTCACGGCTTTGCAGGCCAAGTACTTCGATGCCGATGGCAGCGGGACGTTCACCGTCGAGGAATTGCAAAACCTCGATGAAGCGGCGGCCATCAATATCCTGAACAGTCTTTTGAATGCAGAAAACGCGGCCACCATCTACCAGTCCTCGGGTGGCACGGGTGATGCGACGAGCAACGTCAGCCAGATCCGGGCACAGATTGATGCGCAGCCCGGGGAAACCCAGGCGGATAAACTGCGCAGTTTCCTGGGTACAGGATCCTGACCGGATCGTGATTCCTCGCCAAATTAAACTTGAAAAGTGACCTGGACCGCGGCCACATAGGAGCTGCATCTGCCTGGAAGGGAGCGGTCCATGCGCCATTACTGTTATTTCACCACCACCATCGGGGCTTGCGGATTACTCTGGAATGAAAGTGCCCTTGAGCGTCTGCAGCTGCCGGAAAAAACCCGGGCCGATTTAGAGAAACGCCTGACCGATCAGATGAATCCCTGCACCGAGGTCGAGCTCGCGGCCGCGCCCCCCTGGGTGCAAAAGGCCGCCGTCAGCATCCAAAGACTCTTGCAGCATGGGAACGCCGACCTCGCTTCGATTCCGATTGATGTCAGTCACATGCCACCTTTTTTTCAGAAGGTTTATGCTGTGACGCGCACGATTCCGCCCGGTCAGACCACAAGTTATGGTGCGCTCGCCGAACGTGTCGGTTCACCAGGAGCCGCGCGTGCCGTAGGCCAGGCCATGGGACGTAATCCCTTGCCCCTGATCATTCCCTGTCATCGCGTGCTGGCCGCCGGTGGGAAAGCCGGGGGTTTTTCTGCATTCGGCGGCCTAGTCACCAAACAGCAGCTTTTAGCGATTGAAAGCAGCGCGTCCCTCGATCCTGCTCAGGCCGTTGATTATCTGAAAACCAGGGATCCTGTCCTGGGTCAACTGATGGAACGCGTGGGCCCCTGCCGTCTGCAGCCCAAGCACGGAACCTCGGTTTTTGCAGCCCTCGCGGAAGCCATCGTGTACCAGCAGCTTCATGGCAAGGCCGCGGCCACCATCTTTGCCCGCTTTCGCGGTCTTTACCCGGAAGGGGCCTTCCCCACACCCGCGGAAGTTCTGCGAACGCCTGAAGAGAGCCTGCGCGCGGCCGGTCTTTCCCGATCCAAAATGCTTTCGCTCCTGGATCTGGCCGATCACATTCAAAGGGGAGCCCTGCCGGAAATGGCGGAACTGGCTCAGATGAGCGACGAGGCCGTCATCGAAGCCCTAACCCAGGTGCGCGGCATCGGACCCTGGACCGCAGAAATGCTGCTGATCTTTGACCTGGGTCGACTTGATATTTTGCCGGTCACTGACTATGGTGTGCGGAAAGGCTTCGCTCTGACCTTCCGCAAACGGGATCTGCCCTCCGCGGAAACACTGATACGTCATGGCGAACGTTGGAAACCCTTCCGCTCCCTGGCCTCCTGGTATCTCTGGCGGGCCGTGGATCTGGAAAAACTGGCAAGTGAGTGAACCATGCCCACGTTTGCAGAACCTCTGATTCAATCCATCCACGAACTTTGGTTTGGTGAACTCGATGCCGCAGGTCGGGCCCAGCCTGATAAAGTCAAACAATGGTTCGGCAAGGACCCGGCATTCGATGCTCTGATTCGCAAGCATTATCTGGAATACGTGGACCCTGCGTTCATGGGCGCCTTCGATCGCTGGCCGAAAACGGATGAAGGCCTCGTGGCGTTGACGATACTCCTGGATCAGTTTCCGCGGAATATGTTCCGCGATACCGCCCGCGCTTTCGCCTACGATAAAAAGGGTATGGCGACATCCTTCCTCGTGTTCCAGGAGGATCGCTACCTTAAAATGCAGCCGCTTTATGCTTATTTCTGTTTGATGCCGACCATGCATGCGGAATTTCGCGATGTGCAGGAGATGGGGCTCAATGCCTTCACAAGGCTTCTGGAAGCCGTTCCGGATGTTCATAAGGAAATGATAGACAAGGCCCAGCGCTACGCCAAGGCCCATCGCGATATCATCGACCGCTTCGGTCGCTTTCCGCATCGGAATAAGATTCTCGGTCGTGAGTCCACACCCGAGGAGCTGGCGTTCTTGAAGGAGCCGGGCTCAAGCTTTTGATGCCTTAAAGAGTCCCTTCCCATTTCAGGTTGAAGAACACCTGAAAACTCCCCGCGTAGCGCGTCCCGGGTTTCTGATCGACGAAGAGTTCCTCTTTGAGCCCGGGATAGTAGAGTTCGGTCCATTGGAATAGAAAGGATGCCGCGCGCGCCAGGCGCAATTCCAAACCGGCCGCGGCTGCAAATCCAAAAAGATCCAGGTCCTCCTGATTCCAATCCCGACGGTAGCGATCCCCGCCGGCCTCCAGACTCAAGACAGGAGACAGGCGGGCCTGCCGCCAGGGATGCGCTTCGAGTCCCAGCATCAACCCATACTGCGTGGCAAAGAGCGCGTTCTCATTGTCCTGGGCTTGATAGCGCAGCGACTGCACCACGGCCAACCAGGGCGAGGCATATTCCAAAAACCGCAGCTGGGCGCCGAAGCCATCGCGCGACATCAGAAGGCCGCCGCGGACCGAGGCCTCGGGGTCACCCGCGGCCATGGGCGTGCGGGTCCGGGCCGGGGTGGATTCGCGTTTTTCCATAGGGATCACGGGCCCTTTTTGATCATCCAGAATTTCCGGATCAGGGGAAGCGGGCTCGATCGGCAACATGGCGGTCGGCATGGTTTTGCGCGCCTGACCATAGCTTCCTTCGGCCCCCAAAATAAGGCTCAAAGCCAGAAGACCCTGGGAAAGACGGGAATAATCGAAGTGCATGCGGAGCCCTCGCCCATTGGATTTATCTAAGTCTATTTTACTCAGTTTTATTCCAAAGAACAGTTTTGAAGGTCGACCTTCGGCCCCAGGCCGCGGCTATAGCTTTTTCCAGGAACCGGGAGTATAAAAGGCCCTGCTGTTTGATAGATAGAAACTGACCAGTTAGGAGTTGGGATCATGACGGTAAGAATCGGCATCAACGGTTTCGGTCGTATTGGTCGCGTGGTCGCGCGTGCAGCGCTCAAACGCAAAGACTTTGAAATCGTCCATATCAATGACCTGACGGATACGAAGACGCTTGCGCATCTTTTCAAATATGATTCGGTGCACGGAACGCTGGACGCCACCGTGGAAGCAGTGGCTGATGGTATCGTCGTAAACGGCAAGAAAATCACCGTTTCCGCAGTGAAAGACCCTCGGGAAATTCCCTGGGGCGATAAGAAAGCAGAGCTCGTTTTTGAATCGACAGGCCGCTTCCGCGATCGTAAAGACGCTGAATTGCACCTGAAAGCCGGCGCGAAAAAAGTTCTGATTTCCGCGCCTGCCAAAGGCGAAGACCTGACCGTGGTTTACGGCGTGAACCATGAAAAACTTAAGCCTGAAATGACTGTCGTTTCGAACGGCAGCTGTACCACGAACTGCCTGGCTCCCGTGGCCAAAGTTCTGAACGAAGCCTTCGGCATCGAGTTCGGTCAAATGACCACGGTACATAGTTACACCAACGATCAGCAGCTGCTGGACCTTCCGCACTCTGATCTGCGTCGCGCTCGCGCAGCAGCCCTGAATATGATCCCCACCTCGACGGGTGCGGCGACTGCGATCGGCCTCGTTCTGCCTGAATTGAAAGGCAAACTCGACGGTATTTCGATCCGCGTTCCCACCGCCAACGTCTCGGTTGTGGACCTGAACGTCATGGTCAGCAAGTCCACGACCAAAGAGGAAGTGAACCGCGTCCTTCGTGAGGCAGCTCAAGGTCCCCTCAAAGGAATTTTGAACTACACCGAAGAACTTCTGGTATCATCCGACTTCAACGGTTCGGCCTACTCGAGCTCGATCGATGCGGATAGCACCATGGTTATGAACGGCCGCATGATTAAAGTCTTGGCCTGGTATGACAATGAGACTGGCTTCAGCAATCGTATGCTGGACGTCGCCGCTCTGATGAGCAAGTAAGTCAAGATCGAAGACGGTGAGGAGCCAGGGGCTTCATACCGTGCAAAACAGCCAGGATGGCTCCGTATAGGATGCCCCCTGGCTGAATTCGTCTTTGCAAAAGCAATCGGCGCATATAAAGTAGACTATCTAATAAATTACGTCGTCGCCCGCACTGTTAGCGAAGCTGCCTGAGGTGGACATGAGCAAGAATTCGGAAAATCTGGTTACACTGACTCGGAAAGAGGTTCTCGAAATCCTGGCCGAGACCAAGGAACTGGTTGGCTATGACATGCGAAAAGCCAATCTTGTGAAGGTGGATTTTTCCGGCTGTAATCTTCAGAAGGCCAACCTCTCTTATGCCAACCTGAAGGATGCATCCTTTCGTGATGCCGACCTGCGCGGAACTTCGCTGTGGAGTGCGAACCTGGAAGGTGCGGACTTCACGGGGGCCAATCTTGAAGATGCGGACCTCGATTATTCCAAGCTGCGTGGCGCTATTCTCTATAGAGCAAACATTCGTCGAGCCACTCTTCCTACAGAGCTGATCTCGCGCGAGGACATCATGGCCTCAGTGCAAACTGGCTGCAAAGTTGGTGTGAAACGGGTTTGATGCCTTCTCATTATGAAGGAATCATCAGGTGAAAGAGACTGCTCGGGAATTCCGCGCCTCCATTGGCCGGATTGAAATGATTGGTCATCGCTATGCGATAATCGAAGCCCTGGTTTCACCCGAATTCATCCATAGTCCCGGTCAGTTCACCAAAGTCATCTTTGAAGATCAAGAGGGCACCTTCGAGCGTTATTATTCCATCGCATCGGCCCCTCGCGGCGATGGCAGCTTCGAACTGTGCCTGATCCTGGATGATCAAAGAACAAGGCAGATCGTCGAAGCTTGGGCGCCTGGCTCAACTCTGCGCTGCACAGCGCCGGCCGGTCGCTTCCCTATTCCTTCGAAACAGCAGCCGATCGTGGGCATCGCCGGTGGATCCGGCATCACACCCCTGAAAGCGATTATTGAAGATCGACTTCAGCACAAGGGTGTGGCGCATACCGCGCTGCTTTACGGCTGTCAGACCGATACCGAAATTCCCTTTTACGAAGATCTTCAGGACCTCGCGCGGCAGCATCCTGCATTCCAGCTGCAAATCTATGCGGACCAGATCTCCCAGGGACGGGCTCTTCCCGGTCGTCCTTTGGATCATCTCGATCGCTTCATCTTCGCGAAGGCCGATTATCTTTTATGCGGGCCTCCGGCCTTTATGGAAGCTGCGCGTGGCCTGCTCCTCATGCGCGGCGTGGCGCCGGAAGCCATTCATCAGGATCGTTATTAGGACTCGTCCATGAGCGTCTATTACATTACGCAGTCCCAGAGCATTCTGGTGAGCGGCAAGACCTATCCCTATCGGGAGCTGCTTCGAAACCTCGGCGGTCAATACCAGGCCCAGGACAAGAGCTGGCTTCTGCCTTTAAGCGACGACATCCTGAAAAAAGTCGACGAACTCTGCAAGGGCATCGGTGGTGGCGCGCAGAAATCCCCGCGTCCGGCCGCTCCGCCCCGCGCTCCGGCGGCCATGGCCACCAATGAACCCTTGGTGGCGGATGCAGGTTTTGAGCCTTCCGTTTCCCTTCAGGGTGATGGCGTGACCATAGCCGAGCTGATGCAAAAGATTCAGCTCGCCATCGCGCATAGTTTTCCGCGCAGCCTCTGGGTGATCGGTGAAATTCAAAATTTCCGGCAGACCGCAACCGGCTCCTATTTTCAGCTGGCTGATTTCAAAGAGGGCGCGTCGCGATCCGCAACGATGACCGTCAATGCCACGATCTGGCGAAGCCAGTGGCAGGACATGGAACGCAAACTGGGCCGTGATGCTTTGAAAGAGCTGATGGTCGATGGCCTGCGCGTCAGGATGCTGGTCGATATCTCCCTCTTCAAAGACCGGGGTCAGATCAGCCTTCAGGTGCAAGGGATTGACCCTTCATTCACCAAAGGCAGCCTCGCCCTCGCGCGGGAAAAACTGTTAAGGGAGCTTCGCAGCAAAGGGCTTGATCAGAAAAATAAGCAGCTGCCCCTGCCGGCTTTTCCCCTGCGCATTGGCCTCATCAGTGCCGATGATTCGCGCGCGAAGAGCGACTTCCTCGATCAGCTTTTGGTCTATGGCTTTCCCGGTCAGGTCCTGTTTTATCCCGCGCAGATGCAGGGTGAAAATACTCTGCGCGATGTTGTATCGGGAATCAAGGCCCTGGAAAGCAAGGGCTGCGATATGATCGTCATCACCCGGGGCGGCGGCAGCGCGGCCGATCTTCGCTGGTTTGATAGCGCGGAAATCGCCTATGCCGTGGCCGAAGCCCGCGTTCCGATCGTGGCGGCCATCGGTCACCATGAAGATGTTTGCGTCGCCGAGGAAATCAGCGCCCGCCGCGAAAAAACACCGACGGCCGCTGCTGACTTCTGCGTGCACCTGCTGCAGAAAACCCGCGAGCGCATCGACCAGCAGAGTCTGATCCTTGCGCGCACTTTGGATGAGCGCGTGCGGCTTCAGACCCAGATTCTGGCGAATTTGAAGGCCCGCCTGCACCTGGGCGCCAAACAGGTGACCCATCAGCATGAGTCCCATCTGCAGAGCGTTCGAAGTGAATTGCAGATGCGCAGCGAACGCCGTCTGATGCAATGGATGACCCAGACGCAAAACCTCGCGCAAAGCTTTTTCCAGCGCTGGCAGTTCGTTCTGCGCGAACAGTCGAGCCGCCTGCGACGCCTGAGCGAAGACCTGCATCAGAGCGAAAGACGCCTCGTCCAGTGGACCGCCCAAACCGATAACCTTGCGCAGAGTCTCTGGCAACGCTGGCAATTCGTGGCCCGTGAGCAGACGACCCGTCTGCGTCGCCTGAGCCAGGACCTGCATCAAAGGGCGAACACCCAACTGCTGCCGAAGCGCTATGAAATCGAGGATCAAAAGCGCGCCCTCGGCCTTGCGGCCCGCGAGGTGCATCAAAGGCAGCGGGAAAAACTTCTGCAGCTGGAAAAAATGATCATACAGAGTGATCCCCAACCCTGGATGGCCCAGGGCTGGACACAGCTCTTCGCCGATGGCCACCGGCTGGATCGCGCGGATCAGCTGGAACCCGGAATGAAACTGAAGGCACGCCTCCTGGATGCCCTGCTTGAATTGAAACTGGAGAGTCTGACTCGACTCGATCCGAACAAGTCTGATATAAAGAAGGAGTCCAACCCATGAAGGAATCGCAAACGTATCAAAAGATGCTCGAAGAAGTCGAAGGGCTTGTCCGTGATATCGCAGCGCCCGACCTTGATCTGGATCTTATGGTTCAGAAAGTGGAGCGGGGCTACGAGCTGATCCGCAGCATGAAGCTGCGGCTGGAAGAAACCAAAACCCGTATTGATCAGCTGCATCAGCGCTACGACGAATCGGAGGCCGGCAGCTGATTCGTGACAGCAGGGACCCTTATGGATGAGAAGCCAGGCTTATTCCTACTCCTGGTCGCATGGTTTGGCCTTCTCAGTTGTCCGACCGTGAGGGGTGCAGACGCGTGGCTTTCACGGATTTTCCCAGCTTAAGGTAGGCAACTTTATCGCTCGCTATTTGGATCGTAAACCTTAGAGGGAATCTTATGGCTTCCATGAGTCTTGCCACCATGCTTGCGGTTGCCGCGGCGACCTCGCCCGTCTCGATTCAAATCGAGGACAAGGCAGCTGGGAAACCCATCAGCGATCTGATCTATGGCCGCAATGATTTATCCTTCGGTCGCCACGATACGGACCTCACCTATCCCATCGTTCGCTTCGGCGGCAATGCCACCTCACGCTACAACTGGCAGCAGAACGCCTGGAATGCAGGGAAAGACTGGTACTTTCTGAATATCGTCTTTCCCTATCAGTCACGGGTCGGTTCCCATTCCGGAAATTTTTCCTATACCGATGCCATTATCCTGAAGCAAAGCAGTCTGGGCCAGGACACTCTGATCACCATTCCCATGATCGGCTGGGTGGCGAAAAACAGGGAAAAAAGCTGGGCCTATTCCGTAAAAAAATATGGGAAGCAGCAGGCGACCGAACAGGATCAAAGCCGTGGAGATGCCGGGAATGGCAAACTTCCCGATGGCTCCCCTTTGAAAAAAGGCTCACCCATCGATACCTCGGTGGCCGCTCCGCCTGAATTCATGGGGGAATGGGTGGAGCACAATCGTGCTCTGAGCAGGAAGTATACTCCGAAGGGACCCGGCGTTCGCTTCTATGCGCTCGATAATGAACCGATGCTCTGGCATGACACGCATCAGGATCTGCGGTATGGCGATCCCAAACTCAAAACGCCCGAAGTCGGTTACGACGAACTTTGGGATCGAACCGTGGCTTATGGAACAGCGGTGCGCAAGGCGGATCCGCAGGCGAAGATCCTGGGCCCTGCGGAATGGGGCTGGTGCAGTTATATGTCATCCGCCAGGGATCAATGCAAGTCCGGTCCCGATCGCGCGGCGCATGGTGGCAAGCCGCTGCTCGCCTGGTATCTGAAAAAAGTGTGCGAGCATCAAAAGAAAACCGGCGTGCGCCTGGTCGATTATCTCGACATTCATTACTACCCCATGACCGAAAAATCGCTGGAGGATGAATCGAGCGAAGGGCAGAAACTCCGTTTCGAAGCCACCCGCAGTCTGCATGAAAAAGGCTATAAGGATGGCAGCTGGATCGAGGATGCGATCGAACTCATTCCACGCATGAAGCAATGGATCAAGGACGAATGCCCGGACACCAAACTCGCCATCACCGAATATCGGTTTGGAGCGGCTTCTGAAGGGCTTTCCTCGACTCTCGCGAATGCCGAGGCCCTGGCCATCTTCGGTCGTGATGGTGTGGATCTCGCCACCTTCTGGGGGCATATTCCCAAAGGCTCCAAACTCGAAGGCGCCTTCGCGCTTTATTTGAATTACGATGGAAAAGGTGCGTCGGCACGGGGCGGGCTTTCCCTGCCGACGCAGTCGAGTCGCGCCACCGATATTCCCGCCTATGCGATTCGCACCAAGGATAAACTTCTGGTCTACGTCTTCAATAAGACGAAGCAGGAAGCGAATCTGGATTGGAAGGGTCTGAAGGATTGGAAAATCGAGCGTTCATTCGTCATCAACTCACGCGGTAAGCTCGGCGCTGCGAAAGCCACTGCACAGGTCGAACCCTATGCCGTGACTCTTTTTGAATGGCGCAAAAAATAAGTCAGGCGACTGCACCAAAGCGAAAGATATGCCGAAGCTGAAAGCGACGGCTGATCAAAACCATGATGACGGGAATCGCCACGCCGGCCACCGAAGCCAGGACAAGGTGAAGCGTCACATCCTGAATCTTCAGACCGTGCAATAAAATCGCCCGCATCGTGGCCGACGCCAGCGTATGAACAAGATAAATCTCAAGGGATAAGCGCCCAATCCAGGCAAGGCCTCGGGTCAAACCCCAGGACTGAGGCAGGGTCATGGCCAGAGCAAGACTGGCCGCGACACCAGGGAAGGCCCAAAGAATATTCGAACGCAAAAGCGCATCCGCTTCGGCTATTGCTCCCCAGCTCGTCACCGCAAAACCCAGACCTAAAACGGCAAGACGCGATGCGGTGGAAGCCGACCGCAGCTTTTCCACAAGCGCAGGCGTAACACCGAGCACAGCGCCCGCCGCAAACCAAACCCCATGAATACGAACCAGATCCCACATGGCCCAAAGACCGCTGCCTTCCTGCGTCAGATGCAGGATCAAAGCGATCGCGAGCAAAGCCAAGGCTGGAACACCGGCGCGGCGCAGACCGAGCCACAGAAGGCTGAGCAGCAGCAGCACGTAAAGAAACCAAAATTGCATCACAGGTTTCCAGAGTATGCCGATCATATGCGTCCAGTCATAAGACGAGGACGTATAGCGCGACATGCGGATCTGGACAAGAGTCTGCAGCACCGACCAGACAAGGTAGGGCCAGAGCAGGGTTTTGGCGCGATCTTTCAGTGCGCGATCCAAAGGTCTTTGCACAGCCTTTTCCATGAAGAAGCCGGACAGAAGAAAAAAGAGCGGCATGTGAAAGGAGTAGATCCAGGCGTCCAGAGCGTGCGACCAACCTTCCGTTGGCAGCAGCTGAACATTCTGCAGCCCTCGCAGCGCATGGCCCAGGACCACGAGAAGGATGCCCCAGCCTTTGGCGACATCAATCCACGATTCCCGCGTGGCAGCAGCGGGCTGAACTGAATTTGCGCGACCATTTTCCAATTGCATGCAACGCCTCATCACTAATGGCGTAGCGGTTGTAACCGGAGTCAGGCCTTGCTGTCAAAGCGAATCAGTACGAATGCAAAGCTGCGCGAGCGCGGATTGAATCAAAATTTTGCCGGAAAATTTGGTTTTCACGACTGTAGAAAAATTCGTGCCTGTGATGGGAAATATGGCGAATCAATTTTAACAAGCGGCTCATGGTTTTTTCTCCTCCAAACCTCAGTCTACTCGGGTTCCTGGCTTTATCCTCGGCCAGACCTGAGCGTTGTATTACAGACTTTATGCCAAGCCCCCTTCTTCCGTAATTTTGAGGACTTGCCTTTCCAGGACCGCAAAACCTGTCCGGTTTCGGGACCCACGTTCACGGAATACGAGTGATTGCGTATAGTTCGGCGGGACTCGATCCACTATGGTGAACCCAGAATAAAACCCTTTCGAAAGAGGAGCCTTTTATGGAAACACAGATCAGACAAAGCTGGGGGATGTGGCTCTGGCGTGGAATCGTGTCCCTGCTCTTCGGACTTGTGGCGCTCATTTCACCCTTCGCCACCCTTGCGTCTCTTGTCATGCTCGCGGCCGCCTTCATTTTCGTCGATGGGATTTTTGCCTTTTTTTCCCTGTTTTCTCAGCGCGGTTCACCTTTCTGGTGGACCTCGCTGCTGGAATCCTTGGTCGGCATCGTGGTGGGCCTCGCACTTTTGGTGTGGCCTGGAATTGCGCTTTTGACTTTCCTTTACTTCGTCGCCGGATGGGCTCTGGTCAGCGGCATCTTTGAAATCGTCACCGCCATTCGTCTCCGTAAAGTGATCGAACGCGAATGGGCCCTGGGCCTTGCGGGAGTGGCTTCGATTGCCTATGGCATCGCCCTTCTAGCCTTCCCGGGATTGGGACTGCTCGCCTTGAGCTGGATGCTGGGCGCATATGCTGTAATTTTCGGTCTTTTGATGATCAACACCAGCATCAACATCCGTCGCGAGCAGCACAGACTCGGCGGAATGGGTACGCCGAAACCCGTTTAATCCTGTGCAGTTAAAGCCCCTTGAAGTCTGGCCTTCCAGCAGGTTCGAACCGGTGAAAAGCAATGGACTTTCGTCCCGATTTCGGACATCCTCGCTTTCACCTGCTGGAAGGAGTTCCCATGCTGCAAAAACCTGCCATCCTTCACCTGGATGACGATCCGATTTTTCTCGATCAGGTTCGCGACATCCTGATCCCGATCGGCGTCCAACTGTCCTCGTTCACCCAGGCGCAACAGCTCTTGGAAGCCCTGCCCGCGATGGGCGAGCCCGCCGTGCTGATGCTCGATATCTATTTGGATCGCCCGGGTCCCGATGGCAAGGCTCTGGCTCAGCAACTGCGAACGCGACTCCCCCACACTTTGATCGTGATGTGTTCCGACCTGCATGATGCGTCCACCGTGCGTGACTGCATTGCCCGAGGAGCCGATGACTTCCTCTTCAAGGGCAGTGATATGGAGCAGATCCGTCGCCGCATCGAAGCGGCCATCACCGAGTATCGAAGACGCTCGGAGCAAAGGCAGAAGCAGCGTTCTCTCGCGACCATGCCGCAGGTGGTGGGCCGTACATGCCGCGAACTCTGCGAACGCATCCCGCGCATGATCAATTCCGCGCTGACCTCGGTCCATGTCTATGGCGAGACCGGAACCGGCAAGGAGGTGATCGGTGATCTCTTCGCGCATTTCGTCGGCGAGCGCCTGCCTTTCATTCGCATTCACTGCGGCGCGATTCCTGCGGGACTGATCGAAAGTGAACTCTTCGGTCACGTGAAGGGTGCTTTTACCGGGGCGCAAAATAACAAGATTGGTCTTTTCGAACAGGCCGACGGCGGCTGGGTTTTTCTGGATGAGGTGGCGACGCTCAGCGCACCCGCTCAGGTCGCTCTTTTGCGGGTCCTTGAAAATCAGGAGCTGAGGCCGGTCGGGGCCACGCAGAATAAGAAGGTGCATGTGCGGGTCCTTTCCGCCACCAATGAAAATCTGGAGCAGCTCGTTCAGGAAGGCAAATTCCGCCGTGACCTTTGGCAAAGGCTCTGTGAAGCGGTGATTACACTGCCGCCATTGCGTGAACGCATGGATGAGTTTGATGAGCTTCTGCAAAGTTTTTGTCAGACCATGCGCGGCGGGCCCTATGAAGTCAGTGCCAGCGCCGTGGAAGTTCTGAAGCATTATGATTGGTCGAACGGCAACATCCGCGAACTCCGCAACTGCCTCCGGGCCATGACCGAGCATGCCTATGGCGGCGTGATCGCGCCTTCAGCGATTCCCGCCTTTATCTGGGAGCAGGTGAATAAACCGACCAAATCCGAAGCGCTCAGCATCACGACCGATACCGGACAGCGCCGCATCGTCTTGGAATGGGGCGAGGCTGAAGAATGGACCTATGAAAAGCTGATCATGCGTCTTCTTCTGGCCCTGGTGACGGCTGAATATCAAAAGCTGGGACGCCTGACCCTAAGGCAGCTGGCCAAGAATCTTGGCATTCCGCGCTCCACACTTTCCACCAAGCTGCAGGAGCTGGTGAAGATGGGCCTGACCACGGCGCCGGAACTCAGAAGCATGGTGAATGTCATGGCGGAAACAGAAGCCCCGGAGACGCGTGGATGAGCCAGTATCCTATCCAGCCGCAGATCATTCGCACCGACGCCGGCAGTCAGTTCATTGTCGCAAGCCCCGAGACCGCGGACACCCGTGAAGCCTGGCGCAAGGCCTGGCATGACTACCTTGCGGCCATGCGGAGCCTTCGCTATCTCGCGCAGAAGGGACTGCAAAGCCCCTTTGATACGCCCGAGCAGGCGGCGCAGAAAAAGGAATCGCTCGAACGCCATTTGAAGCATCTTGAGGAATTCGAAAAGGCCGTGGTCCAGCCCCTCCTTCAGGATCTACCGCGGAGCCCGACTGATGTCAGCCCATGATATGCGTACTTTGCGCCTGTTTTTGCCGCGCCTTCCCAGGATGAACGCCGACTGGAAAGCGGATAGCTGGATCGACGAAATTTTGCAGGTGAACTGCGGCGAAACCCTCGGCAGTACGATTGAAGGCACTTCCGATCGCCGCGTGCTCGACTCCTGTTCGATCAGCCGCGAGGGGCTTTCCTATCGTCTTCAGATTAAAAAAGGCTGCGTCTTCGCCGACGGTCAGGAGATGACGGCGGAAGATATCATGGATTCCCTTCTGCGCATGGCCCAGCAGACCTTTCATCCCTCGGGGCTCGGCCGCATCGTTCGCTACAACGGCAGCGAGCTGGGTCGCAGTTTTCGCGTGCTATCCCGCTATCGTCTGGAAGTGCTTCTGAATCGGGCTGTGCCGGACTTTTTGGAAAGGCTGAGCCATCCCTCCTGCTTTCTGCATAAGAAGGCTCAGGTGAATCTGACCAGCGGCTGCTGGCAGCTCATCTCCGAAGATGCGCATGAAATTCGGCTGCACAGCAATTCCCGTTTTTCGCAGGAAGGCCTGCGCTATGATCGGGTTCTCATTCAAAAACTCGATGCCGCGCTTTGGAAGAATGAAGACTTCGACGAGGCCTTCGTCGCGATCTTTCCGGGTGATGCCTTTCCCTCGCCGGCCGGCAATATTCTGAACGGCCGCAGCACGACCATCACCAAGCACAATATGCTGCGGGCGCTGTGGCTCTCTCCGCACGCGAAAGAACCCGATCTCAGTCTGGCCCAGGCCATCACCGACTATGCGCGGCAGCGTTCGCTCTGGCGCAAAAAACCACTGCGCTCCCTCTTTGAGAATCAGAGGTTTCAGCAGGATCTTCCGCTGCGGGATCTGGTGGGTAAGCCGGCGGCCGGATCGCTCAATCTTCACTGCCTCGCGCCCGAACCGGCCCAGGCTTTCCTGGATGATTTCCGCGCGTTTTTAAAGAGTCGCTGGAGCTGGGATTTGACGATCCATCCGCAGCAGCCCGCGGATGCCTTTCTTTTCAGTCTTTTCGAAGGCAGCACCGAGGAAAGCGAAAGCACCCTGAGCACGGCCTTCACCTGCATGGATCAGCTGCATAGGCAGGTCTATGGCTCGCCGCTTCTATCGCTGAAAAAAATCGCGCAGGAGGATGAAGGATTTAGGCGGCAGACGCTCATCCATGAGCAGCTGCACAAGTTTTCGCATAGCCCGGCGCTGATTCCCCTTTATCGGACGCCGATTCTGATTCACAGCAATCGCAATATGCACCGCGATGGTGAAATTTCTCCGCTCCTGCTTTTGCATCAGGTCGGCGACAGCCTCAGGCGTGAACAGACCGATGAACTGCGTCAGGCCTCATTGAGTGCTTTGGGTTCCGCCGTCCAGATGCTGGTGCATGATGTGAAGCGGCCCTTCGCCATGCTGCAGGGTGTTTTGACTTTGATGGCGTCGCATGAGGATCCCGAACGTATTCGCGATTTGGCCAGGAACTGGCTTCCTGAAGTCAAGCGCATGGCCCATACCGTTCAGGAAATGATCAGTGACGTTCTGGAAATGGCCTCGAATCAGGAGCTGATGACCGAGCCTCTGAGCCTTTTGGATGTCGTGCATGATGCCCTCAATCTGCTGACAGCAGCGAGCAAAAGCGTGCAGCTGCGCTTTCATCCGCAGCATTCCCTGATGCTGGAAGGCGATCGCTTCCGCCTTGCCCGTGTGATTGCCAACCTTCTGAATAATGCGATCCAGGCCACGCCGGATCATGGCGTGATCACGATCAGCAGCAGCGAGGAACACGCAGGAACCCGCCGCTGGATGCGGATTCGCATTCATAACACGGGTTCTTTCATACCCCTTGATAAAAGGCAGCGCATTTTTGAAGCCTTCTTCACGGAAGGCAAGCGCCAGGGGACCGGCCTCGGTCTGGCCATTGCGCAGAAGGTCATCGTCAGTCACGGCGGTCAGATCCTTTGCGAATCGCATGAAGAGGACGGCACGACTTTTATCTTTACCGTACCGGCGTCCTATCGCTCCGATCCCAAGCATGCGCTTGAAGCAAGCGACATCAGTCACGTCTTTCATCGACTGCCGTCGGTACCCCAGCCTCCTGCAGCGCAGACCAAGGGCAAGGAGACGCTGCGCATTCTTCTGGTGGATGACGATTACCTTTACACCAGCTTCATGCGCGATGTCTGGCAGACTCTGCGCACCGAAGGTCTTGATCTGCAGCTTTTCACGGCTGAAGATGCGCGCCGTGCGACCGAGCTCGTGACCAAGGACGTCTTTGATTTGATCCTGGTTGACTATGAATTAGGCCGCGATGATGGCGTTGCCTTTCTCCCGATTCTGCGGCGGCATCAGCCTCAGGCCTTGATCGGTCTTCATTCCCATCATTCGGGCATTGAATTGCGCGAAGCGGCCCTGAAGGCGGGCGCGGATATCTTCGAACCCAAGCCTTTGACAGCTTCGCTCGCCCAGCAGCTTTTGACGAAGCTCCTTCAGCGCGAGCGCCCGCAGCGTCCCCAGCTCATTCTGGTCGAGGACGACCCTCTTTATCAGGATATGTGGCGGGATCTTTGTCCGCAGATCACCTGCTTTGCCTTTCCCGAACAGCTCCTGGCGGTCGCGCGGCAGAATCCTGAACTTCTGGCTCAGGCTCAGGCTTTGATCACGGATCGTTTCTTCGTGGGAACGGAGATGCAGGGTCTGCAGCTGGCTGAAGAGATTCACGCCACCTGGCCCGAACTGCCGATACATCTTTGCAGTCAGATCCAGGATCGCAGCAGCCTGCATCCGGCGTTTCAGGGTTTTGTGGCCAAGGATCCCGAGTCGATCCAGGCCTTTTTGAAAGCGCTGGTGGCGCCTTCTCAAACGAGTTCTTCTTAACGAATCATGCGTTCGAAAACGTCCAGCATACGGGAATCTATGACCTCGATCACGAGGGCATCAATCGAAGACTGAAAGACCAGGGGCTCTGAGGTTCCGGGAACTCCGAACAAGGTGGCCACGACCGCGCCGCTGCCATCGCCTAGAACCGGATTTTGTCCCGCAGGCATGCGGAAGGTGTAGACGGCATGGTAAAGGTCCTCGGGTGGACGGATGTCTATGTCGGCCGTGATGTTGCTCTGGGCGCCGGCACGAAAGGTCCATTGCGTGCTCTTCGCAAGGCGTTCCACAGGGACCTTCGATCCCGATTTTGCATCCGTCAGGCGGCAGCCCGCCTTGTGGATCAGCTGACCTTCCGGCTGATCCAAAAGCGGCTGGCAATAAAGGTAGGACCCGGTGATGTTGTTCGGCACATCCACCTTTTCCTCGCCATCATCCGCTGCGGTGGCCAAGGCCTGTTTTTCATTCTGGACGCGGGTGTCCGTCGTTTCCTTACAGGCCAGAAGCGCGAGAAAGATGAAGATGTGCCTGCTGTGTATGTTCACCGCTGAAATCCTATGTCTATCGTTTGAATGTTCGAGGGCATATCCACCATTCTCAACTCAATCTGCCGGCTTGCGGCATCATACTGAAACAAGTCGGTGGGGAAGGTCTGCTGATTGAAACGCAGGAAGGGTTTGCCGCCCTCCACGATCGCTTCGCTCGGCAGCGTGATGCGAGCCACGGCCTGGTCATAGATCACCCGCTTGCCGATCTTGCGGAAACTGCCGTACCAATCCGGGTCGCAGAGGGAGAGTCGCAGACCCTTCGGAAATTGTTCACGCAGACGATCCCACTGCTCGGGCTTCGCCTCGGGAAGACACCAGTCACTGACGGGTGTGATCTCGGGGCTGGCGATCAGATGAAGATAGAGCTGCCCATCAGGAAAATGCTCCTGAAGAAAAGCGCTGAGTTCCTCCTGATCCCCGAGTGGGATGTCGCCGTCGGTCATGATAGTGATGCTGGGCACGGTTTTTTTGGGGTAATCGGGATCCTTTTGCAGCTGTTCATTGAAGAACTGCATGATCTCCGATTTCAGCGTGCCATTGGTCAGTCCCTTGTTGATAATCGTCGTGCGTTCCCCATCCGTGAAAAGCTGCGAGCTGTTGTCGACCACAACAAAAGCATGATCGGCACTGGCAACTTCGAAACCAGTCTGAGTCTGGGTTTTCTTCACCTTAGCCGCTTCCTGCGAAAGGCTGAGAAGACCGAAGGGCAATTCCGTGGACATGGACATATCACTGTCTATGAAGGTGATATTGTGAATCGTGCGCTTTGTTGTCAGAATCGCTTTTTCAGGCACGATCCCGATCCAGGGCAGTACGACTTCGGTCGTGCCGGAACGTGGCGGAAGTTCCCGTTCGATGTTTTGATTCTGATAGGGTGCGGAGTCCGCAGAAGACCTTTTGGATGATCCTGTCGAAGACTCGCAGGCCAGCAAGGGCAACAGTATGCCGATTGTGAAGAACATACGCATGGAAGTCTCCTGGTCTTATGAGACTTATCGGCAGGCACGGCGGCTTGAAAAAATGATTTGTCGAAAGATTGCTTGGGGGCGGTAATGAAAGGGCTTTTTGCGGGATCTCTGGGGTTTCGGGGCGCTTCATTCTGCCGAGCGAGCGAGGCCACCCAAGGAATTTACCTTGCAGAGCTCAGCAGGGTTTGATTAGCTGAGGCGGAATCAAGCAAGGAGTTCCCCATGTTTTATGAAATGACCGTCACGCAGTTCATCAAAATGCTCAATAATCTTTCAGCCTTTATGGATAAGGCTGTGCAGTTTGCCGAAACCAAGAAGTTTGACCTGGATGTTTTGTTGAATGGTCGTTTGGCACCGGATCAGTTTAACTTCATCCGCCAGGTTCAGATTGCCTGCGATACAGCGAAAATCGGCGCATCGCGTCTGACAGGCAAGGAAGCTCCGCAGCATGCGGATACCGAGAAAACCCTGCCTGAGCTGAAGGCCCGCATTGAAAGCACGATTGAGTATCTGAAGACATTTTCGCCCAAGGATTATGTGGAAGCCGGCAGCCGTAAGGTCAGCCAGCCGCGCTGGGAAGGCAAATGGGTGACGGGCGAGGAATTCGCCACGCAGCATATGATACCCAACTTTTACTTCCACCTGACAACAGCGTACGCGATCCTGCGGCACAACGGGGTGGATGTCGGCAAGAAGGATTACCTCGGCGCCATGCCCTTCAAACAGTAATACCCGGTGGGCCTGGGCCCACCTTGTCCGCCGCTCACGGCCACACCACGCTCCCGCTGAATCCTCCGCCGATCGCAACATTCAGGATGACGTGGAACGGCTGATTCTTAAAGCTATCCCAGCTCACCTGCCGGACGTATTGCCCGTCGATGAAAATCTTGGCCCAGCCGCCGTGAAATTCGAGGCGATAGACATGCGCAACATAGGGATTCACCATATGCACCTGCGAATCGTAACGGGCCTGGCCGCAGTTGCTGCCGGTGATGAAATTGGTCATCATGCTCTGAATGGGCATGGCCTGGGGATTGATCACGTATTCAAAAATATCTATTTCCTGCGCACCCCATGTCGGCCAGCAGGACGATCCCGGATTCGGAAATTCCTGGACCTGGGAACCGAGCACCCAGAACGCCGGCCATGCTCCGGCCACGCCACCGCCGGCCCAGAACACCAGCCGGGCTTCCCAGGCGCCGTCGCTGCGATCAATCCTGGACTTCGTGCTGATGCGGCCTGATGTGAACTGTTTCGTTCGTCCATCAAAGGTCCGCGACTCCCTTTGCAGCTGAATATAGAGCGAGCCATTGGCAACCCAGAAATTGTTGCCCACTCCCTCTTCATCCACATACCATTGCTGCTCGTTATTCACCTCGGCCTGGGTACCGACCAGCACATTCCAATGCCCACGATTCAAACGGCTGCCTTCGAATTCGTCGATCCAATCCACCTGCCAGCATCCCTGACCATAGGAATCACCGATCCAGTTTTCATGCTTCACATAATCAACAGTGATCCCGGCGTAAGTGGGGCCCTCAGCGGCCTCCACCGAGGCAACTGTTCCCAGCATCGAACACGCGAATACAAAACCAAACCAATTCCGAGTCTTCATAAAAATCCCCCTCTTATGATCCTGCCTAGCATCTGTTTGTTCTTTCGTAGGAAAATTGGAAAGAGGCAACAACCTGGTAGGCATGATCACAGAAAAAAATTTCATGTAATCCATTGATACGAAATGGAAATTTTGACTTTGTTAACTTGATGAACAAATATAAATTTACGCGCGCTTCACGATAGGCTCCATGAAACCCTTGTGGCTCACGGCTTTGCTTGCTACTGAGTGGTTTGTATTTGCGACGGAACGGTATCCGCCGCAAAGGAAGGTCGTCAGATCAGTTCCTGGCTCTGCAAAAAGCGGGGCTGTTGATCAAGGATGGGGGCCTCCTTGATTTCTTTTTTCGGATCGTCCGCCTTGAGTTCCTGGAAACGACGGGCGCTGACAAGCACACGGCTCTCCACGGTTCCCACCAGGCGATTATAGGCCTGCATGGACGCACCCAGGCTGCGGCCCATATCGGTCAGATGACCGCTCAGATCGCTGATGCGCTGATACAGTTCCTTACCCAGGCGACTGATGTCCTGAGCATTTCGGGCGATATCCTCCTGACGCCAGGAGTGGGCCGCGGTCCGCAGAAGAGCGATCAGCGTGGTCGGCGTGGCAATCAAAACGCGATGATCCGCGCCCACTTCGATGAGCGAGGGATCAGCCTGCAGCGCGGCGCTGAAGAAGGCTTCACCGGGCAGAAAGAGCAGGACGAACTCCGGTGAGTTATCGAGCTGCTCCCAGTAGGATTTCTGACCCAAAAGCTGCACCTGCTTTTTCACCTGGGCGGCATGCTGCTTGTAATACTCACGCCGCTTGTCATCATCGGCGCAATCGACAGCCTCCAGATAGGACTGCAGGGGAACTTTCGCATCTATGATGATCGAGCGCTTGCCGGGCAGGCGAATGACCATATCCGGTCGCAGTTTGCCATCGCCGCTGATATTCGCCTGCTCTTCAAAATCGCAGTAAGGCAGCATACCGGCCAGCTCCACCACGCGGCGCAGCTGAAGCTCACCCCAGCGTCCGCGCGTCGTCGGCGAACGCAGAGCCGTCGCAAGGTTCGAGGCCTCCAGCTGCAGCTTTTGCTGCGTTTCGAGCAGCAGCGTGATCTGATCCTGCAGTCCGTGGTAGGCTCCCACGCGCTGTTTTTCCAGATCCTGAATGCGCTCTTCCACTTTACCCAGGGATTTGTGAATGGGTTCGATCAGCTGATCCACCGCCTGGCGGCGCAGATCGAGTTCACCGGTGGCCTTGGTTTCATGCTGCCTGAAGACGCTGTGGGCGAGCTGCAAAAAAGATTCGGAGCTTTGCCGCAGGGCATCGGCGGATAAAACCTGGAAAGACTGGCTCAAACGCTGCTCGGCTTCCTGCAGCGTTTTCAGGCGCTCTTCATAGGATGATTTCTGATACTGGAGTTCCGCCTCCTGCCGGGTGCAGCGCAGGCTGAAGTCCTGCAGTTTGCCCTGGGCGTCTTTTAAAAGGCTGGCCGTTTCCAGAAAGCGGGTCCTGTGTTCCTCCGCTTCCCGGCGTGCATAATCCAGATCCTGGGCCGCGGTGCGCAGGCGCAGAGTCTGCGCCACTCCAAATGCGGCAGCGCCTGCCGCCGCAATCAGGGACAGTATAAGCGAAACATCCATGTTGTCGTCTCAGATGGGAAGGGATCGCGAATCCGGACGCCCTACGCATTCATAATGAAATCCGCGACTGATGAGATCGTATGATTCGTACTGGTTGCGCAGATCAAAGACTGCGCGGCTGGCCATCAGCTGGCCCACCTTGTCCCAGTTCGGTCTTTTATATTCGCTCCATTCGGTCACCAAAGCCAGGGCATCGGCGCCGCGCAGGGCATCATAGGCGCTCTCTGCATAGGTCAGGCGCTCATGCTCACCAAATTCCTTGGCAAAGTTCGACTGCCCCTGGGGATCGTGGCCCACAACAAAGGCGCCCGCATCCAAAAGGCGTTTGATCAGGACCGTGGCCGGTGATTCCCGCACATCATCGGTGCCTGGTTTGAAGCTCAGGCCCCAGATCGCCACGCGGCGGCCGGCGAGATCGCGGAAGTGATGGGCGATTTTTTGGAAGACGAGATTCTTCTGACGTTCGTTGGCTTCGGTCACAGCGTTCAGAACTTTCATTTCCACGCCGTTGGCCGCCGAAGTTTTCAGAAGAGCCGAAACGTCCTTCGGAAAGCACGATCCACCGTAACCAGGACCGGCATAAAGGAATTTGCGGCCGATGCGTGCATCCGCGCCGATGCCGAGGCGAACCTTATCAATGTTCGCACCCAGGCGCTCGCAGAGCAGGGCCATTTCATTCATGAAGCTGATCCGCGTGGCCAGCATCGCATTCGCACCATATTTGGTCAGCTCGCTGGAGCGGCGATCCATAAGAAGGAGCTTGCCCTGATCATCGAGGATGAAGGGACGATAAAGATCGCGGAATGAAGTTTCCGCCGTGTAATCGTTAAGGCCGACGACCACGCGATCGGGCTTCATGAAGTCGGCGATCGCATCGCCTTCTTTCAGGAATTCGGGATTGGAAGCCACCACGACCTGATGCTTCGCCTGGCGCTTGTCGAGTTCGCGATCGATGATTTCCTCGACGATATCGCAGGTGCCGACGGGAACGGTCGATTTCACGACGACGACCATGTCCTTGCTGATCAGCCGACCCAGGGATTCGGCCACGGCCTTCACATATTTCAAATCCGCGGAGCCGTCTTCACCTTCCGGCGTTCCCACCGCGATGAATACCATTTCGGCCTGAGCCAAAGGTCCGGCAAGGTCCGTCGTGAACTGCAGGCGATCATGCTCCACGTTCCGGCGAATGATGTTTTCCAGTCCGGGTTCGAAAATAGGACATACGCCGTCCTTCAGAAGGCGGATCTTTTGCTCGCTCAAATCAACGCAAGTCACATCGTGACCAACTTCTGCCAGACAGGTTCCCGTCACCAAACCGACATAGCCTGTTCCGACCATCACCACGCGCATGGGCTACCTCAACTCAATAAAATATCCAATCTTCCTTAATTACTAGACGCATTTCACCAAGGCAAGGCCGACTTGCATATCCCGCCAAGGCTGCCTCTAACCCCCCGACTTTACACCAGCGGTCTGAGGAGAAAGGGGCGCCGGATTGCGCCCTTATCCCCATCCGTGTTATCCTCGAAGCAAGACCGCAACCTTGTGCAATGACGCCTAACCATCGAGTGTTCCACTACAATGGCAGACGATAAAACCATAATTGCTGACCCCGGATCGAGCATCTTCAATCCACCCAAGAAGTCGGCTGCCTGTCTTGTCCAATACAGCGGCACCAACCTGGGGAAACGCTACGTTCTTGACCAGAAGGAAATGGTGGTTGGCCGGGCGCCAACGGTCGAGATCGTGGTCAACGAGCAAAGCGTGTCGCGCAGCCATGCCCAGTGCCTGCAGCAGGGCGACGAGATTTACGTCGCGGACCTCGGCAGCTCCAACGGCACCTATGTCAATGACAAGAAAATCAGCACCCGCCAGGTGCTGCGGGACGGCGACATCATCCGTCTTGGCAATATCGTTTTCAAGTTCTTTGCCCAGGGCAATATTGAAAACGTTTTCCACGATAAGATCTATCGGATGGCCACCATTGATGTGGGCACCAACATCTTCAATAAGAAATACCTGGTCGAGGCGCTGGAAACCGAGGTTAAGTTCTCCCGCGCTTACGGCCGCCCGCTTTCCATTATTTATTTTGACCTCGACTTCTTCAAGAAGGTCAATGACACCTATGGTCACGGCGTGGGCGACGGCATCCTGCGCGACTCGGCGACGCTGGTAAAATCCATCGTCCGCAAAGAGGACATCTTCTGTCGGTACGGCGGCGAGGAGTTTGTGATCCTACTGCCCGCGACCGATGCGAAGACGGCCTATGAACTGGCGGAACGGATACGGACCACCTTCGAAAGCCACAAGTTCGATATCCAGGGTCATCAGATCAAGCAAACGCTGTCGATTGGCGTTTCCCAGCTGAATCCCAAGATGACCACGCCTGAATCGCTACTTGAGGACGCGGATAAAAAGTTGTACCAATCCAAGACAGGTGGCCGCAACCGGGTGACCATCTGATCTTAAAAAGGATGCTGACGTGCCAACACGCGGACTCGTACCTCTCTTCTTTTTGCTGACGGCCTGCCTCAGTTCACCTGAACCGGAAGTCAGCTACCCCCTGGAAGCGCGCGAGGATAAGCCTTATTTCAAGGTCTATGAGGACTCCTCGGTTCAGTACGACGTCATTCATAATTTTGAAACCAAATTCAAAGCCCACATCACCCGCGTGACGCCGGCTTTTCAAGACGCGCTGACCCAGCGCTACGCTCGCATCTGGAACGAGCCGCAGCCTTTGATGCAGGAAGCTTCCCAGAAAACGGCTTTTTTTGTCACGATCTATACCGCCAACAGCGAGCTGCAGAACGTGGCCGATACCGACGTCTGGAATATTCAGCTGCTGGTGTCCGGGCAAACCCTGAAGCCTTCCGCGATCAAAAAGCTGAAGCCCAAGGAACGCTGGCAACCCTTCTTTCCCGAGATCAATCTCTGGAGTCTTGAATTTCTGATCCTCTTCGATCGCCAGCCGGACAATGGCACCGATCCGATGGAACTCGTCATGAGTTCGCCGGATGGTTCTGTGCGGGCGAAGTGGTGACAAGCACTCGCCTTTTCATCGAAACTCCTCAAAACCGATCAAAACCCTTATAGGCCAAGGATTTGACAGCACTCGCCCCTCCCTTGATACAATAGACTTGTGAGCAAGTCAGCATCAGGGGAATAAGGAGGCGCCCATGTCACGTTATGATCGCCGGGATATTGTGATGGAACTCATCGAACTGTCACGGGATGTGAAAGCGGAGATCATGCAGCAGCTGAATTACTACCGGGCCAGCGTCTACAAAAGTGAAACCGCAGCGGTCGTGGAAGGCAAGATCGAGCAGCTCCAGCTTGTGGCCGATCTCATTGGTGATGACGAGCTTTCCGATGCCTTCCGCGACTACGAAGCCATGAAAAAAGGCGGCCTTGAGATGGCGCCTCCGGGCGAGTGCCTGCTCAGCCTGCGCACGATGAATCTGATGACGGCGACCGATCGCATCTTTGCAGATCTCATCAATCGGCATCCCGCAAACACTCCGCAGGATGCCCTGCAATTTTCGCGGAATATTCAGAAGCATCGCCGCCAACTTTTATCTTTGTGCCGACAGGGTTCGCGTCAGTGGGCGTTTTTTAGTACACTCTAGGTTCCACTCGTTCTGAGCGTGAACCAACGAGGCAAATCCCTTGACCAAGTATATTCTCGTCCCCATCCTGGCGGCTCTATGCCCCTTGGCTCTGCCGATGGGGCGCAATTTTGAATATGAATATGCGACTCTGAATGCTTACGCCTGCCTTTTGCTGATACCCATCAGCGCGTGGCTCTATCCGACTTTTTTACCTATAAGAAAACGTCTCCTTTTCATGCTGCTCGGCATCCTCGGCAACCTGATCCCGGCGCTTGTTGTCTTCAGTTGGAAGATCTGCCCCTGCGCCAGCGGAGAATTCCGCACCTTCTGGTGGCTGCAGACCCTTCCCCATCTCTGTCTCGGCTTCGCGGTGGCCACCTGGATCGAGCACGCGCGTCGTCAGGGTTTTTCCCGGATGCGATTGGCTTTGATCTGTGGCTTTGTCCTCTCCATCAGCTGCCTCGCCCTCGCCGCTCAGATCTGGTGGGAACCCCAGAAACGCGCGACGCATATTTTCGCCGGTTTTCTGCACGGCGCGATTTATGACAGCTGGATTCCACTCGATGCTGGCGTGGCCTGGATGCGCATGAGTCACATCTGTCTCGCGCTGGCTCTTTTCACGGGGGTGATCCTGGATCGCCACCGCCAGCGCTGGCCCGCTGTGATCCTCTGCTTCATGTCCTGGTTCATTTGCCATTGGCAGGCCCGGCAAAGCCCGAGTCAATCGCATGGACTGGCGGCTTTGATTGAAAGCATGCCGGATACAAGGCTCGGTCCTGGCTTTACGCTGCATTACCTGAATCGGCCCTTGGATGGGGAATTCCAACGCCGGCTGGAAAACATCTACCAGTCCGCGCGTTTTCACAGTCAGGATCTGATGCGGCTGCTGGCTGTACCGAACCCTGATGTTCATATCTTCGTCTATCCCAATCGAGAGGCCAAAAAACTCTGGTTCGGTGGCGACGGGACGGACATTACCGATGTCGTGACGCCCTCGATCCACATCACGCTGGAAGGCTGGCCGCATCCCACGCTGAGGCATGAACTGGTGCATGCGATCGCCTCGCGCTTTGCCTATCACGGCATCGGCTTTCATCCGAACATGGCCTTCACGGAAGGTCTGGCGACGGCTCTCGCGCCGCGTGATGATGATATGAGTCTTCATGAAGGGGCCGCGGACATCATTGAAAATCGCCGCGTGGCCCAGATCGAACAGCTTTTTTCCCCGCTCTTCTGGAGTGAATCGGGTAGCCGGGCCTATACCGTGGCGGGTTCTCTGATTCTTTATCTTCTGGAGCAGGGCGGCCTGGATAAGGTGAAGGCGCTCTATGCAGGATCGAGCTGGGAGGACGCCTTCGGTCAACCCGCGGAGCAGGTGATCGGCGCCTGGCAGGGTTATCTGAAAAAGCACTATACAAGGCAGGGACCGGCGTTGCAGGCGGAAGCGCTTTATCGTTATCCTGGCATTCTGCGCGATGCCTGCCCCCACAGCAAGGCGATGCTTGCGAAGAATGAAGGTTTTCTTTTGAAGCAGAGACAGCCGGGCGGATGGAAGCCGATGCAGGATTACTGGCCCTGGCGCGTGCAGCTGGATCAGGATCCGGGGGCCCGCATTCTGGTTCTGCAGCAGCGTTTCCGGGCTCTGGCCCAGGGTGGCGAAGATTTTGATTTTGATCGCGATCTGAAGGCGCTTAATCCCAAACCACCGAAGATCATGGAAAATGTCGAGGCCTTCATCCTGGCCACGGATCGGCGCATTCAGCTGGGTGATCTGAAGACGGCCGAGCACGAGCTGAAAGAATACATAAGGCTTGTGCAGGATCTTTATATCGGAGACGGCACGCTGCGGCAGCTTTGGGTGCGCTGGCTCCTGCTCCGCGATGTGCCGGAGACCCGCAATCAACCCTGGCTGCGTCTGCTCGGGGGCATTGAACGGCAACTGCCGGATGACCTGGACCCGGATGCGACCTGGATTGAAACCTATCTCTTTTTGCGCAATAAGCCTTCGTCCACGATCGGCATAAAGGTTTTGGATCGGATCGCGCGCACGCCTTTGCCCGCGGAATTGCCTGAAACGTTTCGCCTGGAATGGTGGAAGTTCTTGGGAGAAGCCTATCTGCAGAAAGGGGATATGATGGCCGCGATCGCGATGTATAGTCACGCGGTAAAGATCGCCCCGGAAGGCAGTCACGCCAGCCTTAAGCTTTTGGTGCAGGAGCTGGAATATAGAAAAATGCCTCAGGCGACGACGCACTGAGGCTTTTCGGTTTGGTTCACTCGTTCGTCGGTCTCATACCGCGAATGTTCGAAGCGTCGGCATTGTAGGTGCGGGGCAGGTTCTTGGCCTGACGGATCAGGTAGGCCTGCTGATTGCGCAGATACTGCACGATTTTCTGGTTCTGGGGATCAACCTTCAGCTTGTCTATGTTCTGCTGAATGTCGTTGATCTTCTCAACATCGTTCTCTTTCGTATAAATTTCGTCGAGGATCCCGTTGAACTTGTTCTTCTCTTCCTCGTTCAGTCCCGTGGTGTTGGCGTAACGATGGTACTTGTTTACGGTCATGGGTTCCGTGTCAATGACCACGGTGCCGTCATCCTTCTTCTCTGTCACGACACCCGGATTGGTGTAGATCCCCGCTTTCGGAATAAGATCACCGATATGTGGCATGAACTTCCCCTTTCCAAACCTTAGAGTTTCGATTCGTCGATCTTAAAAATCCTCGGGCTGATGCCTTCGGAATTCATGATGTGAGCCATTTCCCCTTCCAAATAGCGGGTGAGAACCTGCTTTTTGGGGTCGCTGCGCAGCTGTTCGACCACGCCCTGAAGCAGGGCGACCCGTTCTTTCGGGTCCTTGTTTTCCCGGACTTCGGTAATGATCTTGTCGAACTCGCCACGTTCCTGGGGACTCAAGCCATTGATATAGCCAATGTTCCTGGCCCTATCAAAGTTGGGGCCTTCCTTTTCCACGATCAGCTGTTCCGTCTTCTGATCACGGGCAAGAATAACGCCGGGATAACCGTCCCGGTTGAAATAGCTGTCGCCCACTTTGAATCCCATGGATCCTCCTGATAGAGGGGCCTATCGAAAGAATACAAGTTTTTTTAGGGGACCTCAACGAAGCGAAATGATTCATTTTTTCCCAGCTTTCCTGGGTAGAAACTGCCTATAATTTTGGCTAATGCTGTTTAAGAAAAGCTGACAAAGCTCCGATAGAGAAGAGAATCCAGGAGGTTGTTGGTATGCTGTTCAATAGGGTGAGGTCATGGGACAGGTTATCGAGTTAGCAAAATTTCGTTCAGTGAAAAAGCGGTCCTACTTAAAAAAGTACGAGTCGCACATTCACAAATTCGTCAATCATTTCATTCATCGCAACATCCGTTGCAGCTTCGAATCCATCAGCCAGCATTACATCGCGACCAAGCAGGCGGAGCAGGCCACGGCCTGGGATTACTACGATCTGCGGGATAGCCTGAAAGATGCGATCCATGAAGTCTTCGGTGATCAGATCTGGCTGGAATGCAATCAGTTCTACTGGTTCGATTCCCGCTATATCAGCAAGGAAGACCTCGTTGAAAGTTGCATCAGCCAGATGATCCTGGGTGCGGACGTGTCCGTTCAGAAACGCTGACGCTTACTGGCAAACGCCTTCCAGCGACGCGAACTGATTCAGCTCCCGATACGATTCGATTCTTTGCCCACCGAATTTCTTATCGCTGTACTTAAAAAAGTAACGTGATTCCGAGGGAATGCCGGCATTTTCATAGGCCTGGGCATCAGTATCGGTATTGCCGAAGGCATAGGCGATCTCAAATCCCTTATCCACCAAACGATTCAAAGCCTCGGATTTATAGGCCACGGCCTTGCCTCCGGTCAGACCCACCAGCGAGGCGAGGCTGGTTTCAATGCGGCCTTGGGGGAAGGAGCGCTCGGCGACGAATTCCCGGGTTCTTTGCACGGAGAGTTCGGGGCGCGCGGTCAGGTAAACCGGACGGTAACCCTTGGTGACGAGGCCTTTCAAAGCTTCTGCAGCGCCGTCGTTGGCATCCGGCGTGGAGCCGCTGATGGTCGAACCGAGTTCCGCGAGTTCCGAGGTGGTCAGCGTTCCATCAACGTCGCTGACAAAGAGCGGAACGCCTTCTGGCACGACTTCGATAAAGAGTTCGGCGGCGCTGTGGTCACCCGCAACGACAAGGCGCACGCGATGGCGGCCGACGCCGAGCTGCTTGTCAGCAGGAATCGGGAAATAGAGGCGTCCGCCATCATCAGGGATGCCCTCGATGGTATCACCGCCGCCGTTTGTCGTAACAGCGGTACCGAGTTTTTCCCAGCTGTCCCCGCAGCCGCGCAGAAGATAGATGTCGACCTCTTCGCCTTTCAGATCTTTGCGGGCGAGAAGATTTCCGTAATTGAATTTACCGATGATCCATTGCTCCTCACCCACTTTGAAGTATTGGTCATGACCGCGATGCCACGCGTTACCACTTGGTTTTTTGCTGGACCAAGGGCGTAATGCTCCGGGATCAGGAGCTTTGGCATCGCAGGCTGGAATCGGCGCGCAGTTGTAGGTGACGGCGTTTTCATCCTGGAGCTGACTGGAGTCCGAGGGTTGACAGGCGCTGATCAGGGCGGTGAGACCGAGGGCACAGATCATGGAATGGGCGTGAATTCGCATGAATACTCCTTTGTTCGAACCAGTTGTACTGCTTGAAGTTGGAGTACCATAACGCAGAAGACGGAGAATAAAGAAGGGGAAAAGGCTGAAGAAAAATCAACGTCTTGATTTGGCGCTTGGAGGTGATTTGGCGCTTGGAGGTGATTTGGCGCTTGGAGGTGATTTGACGCTCGGAGATGACTTGATGCTCGGAGATGATGGGACGGGAAAAGCAAGGGACCCCAAGGATCCCCCAGAGGAAGATCAGGCCGGGTCGATGGCAGCAGCCACGGAAACCTGGGTCGGCTGGCGCGGAGACACGACGCCTTCGGGCTGGACACTGACAACGAGACCTTCGGCAATTTCACGCAGAGCTGTGACAGCTTCTTTGTTCTTGGTTTTGACCAAAGGAGTTTTGCCTTCCATCAGCTGACGGGTCCGGTGCGAAGCAACGGCGACCAGCGCAAAGCGATTCTCGATATATTGGAGGCAGTCTTCTATGGAAACGCGGGCCATGTACCACTCCTTGGAAATAAAGAAAGGACGAAAGGCTATTATAAACAATCGGCTGAGTCAATCAAGTTGTGTCTGCCGTTTCTGCAAGTTTTTTGAGCACAAATAGGTCAAAAATGCCCAGATTCGCGCATATGCGGCCTCTTTGGTATAATAAAGCGAGACAGGAAAACGTACCATCGAAAGAGGCTTGATGAAAGCACTGATCCAGACCGCTGGTCTTATGACCACCCTCTGGGGGATCCATATCCCTTTGGCGGGGCTTGGTCCGTCGTCTGTGGTCTGGGCCGCCCCGGTGAAAACTCCAGCCAAGAACGCGGTTCTGCAGAAACTCTTCCGCCGCGGCATGGACGCTTACGAATCCAAGTCCTACGAAGATGCCGTCGATCTCTTTTCACAGCTCCTGCAAAAGCAGCCCGATTATATCCCGGCGAAAATCCAGCTTGCGCGCGCACTCTATCAGCTCAAGCGTTTTCCTGAATCGTATAGACTCTTCCAGCAGGTCGAGGATATCAGCATCCTGGAACCGGATCCCAGCTATGAATATGGCCAGGCCGCATTCCGCGCTGATGATTTCACCAATGCCCTGAAAGCCTTTCGCAATGTCCCCAATGGGCATCCGTTCTTCGATTTGGCAGGATACTATGGTGGCATCGCCGCTTTCAAACAGGGCGAATATCAGCTTTCGCTCGATCTTTTCGAGCAGGCCGTCGTGCTCCCCTCCAAACTCTTGAAGTCGCAAAAGCTTTATCAAAAAGAAGCCGAGCGCCTATTGATCCAGCAGCAGAAGCAGGAGCTGCAAAATTCCGTGCCCCCTGGCGCGCGCCCTAACGGGTCCACGGGTGAACCACAGGAACCGCCGAAACCCTTCCGTTACCTCGCCGCTCAGCGGCAGGTGCAGCTCGTCCCGCGCGTCACCATGCAATCGCGTCAGACGGCGGACAACCGCACGACCGATCACGATATCATGGGCGGCACCTTTGAACTCAACATGGGAATCGAACGCAACGGAGCGGTGCATAAGGCTCCGCATTGGATTTTTCAGGCCGATATCTGGGCGCTGGGAATTGAAGGCGGAACCAACGAGGTCCTGGCCCTGCCCACGGCGCGAACCGAACAGGAACGCTTTCTTCTGCAGAAATCGAAGCCACGCTCCCTTTATGGTTTTGGAGCCGAGGCCGCGGTGGAATGGTCGATCGCAACCGGCACGAGTTTGGGCCTGAACGTGGGAGGCCGCGGCCTTGTGCCCGGTGGCTCCGACAATCCTCAGGGCGCGAGCATTCCGCAGCTCGGCATTTTCCTTGCGCAGAAGAACAATAACCTTGAGACAGTCCTGAAGACTGATTTTTACGGCTATCTCTATGATGGGGATTTTCTCTTCTCCAACGCGCGCCAGCTCGGGCGGGTCGAATATGTAGCGATGAATCGCATTCGCTTCGGACTCCAGGGTGAACTTTCCGAATATGCCTACAATGTGGATCGCGTGAACGGACCCGACTGGCAGGGGCGCATCCTCTCCGAAATCGGTTACGGTCAGGATACGGGCTTCCGCGCCGCGATCGGGGCTTTCTTTGAAATCACGGAAGGCCAAAGGTTTCACGACATCGGTGACGTCTCCGTGATCGAATTCGATCACAATACCTTCGGGGCGCGCGCACGTGCGGACGTCACCGTGGTGAAGGCCATAGATCTGGGGCTTGAAGCCTGGGTGATGGATCGCAGCATGACCGGACTGAGTCCCAGCAACGACGATACCCGTGCTGCCCAGCGTGCGATCTTTCCCACCGTGATTTCCAACATCACGTTCCATATCAATATCCACACAGGTTTCTAAAATAAAAGGAGGTCGACCATGGATCGTCAATGGGTCAAGATCCTTGCCCAAGCGAGCCTTGAGGATGGCGCTTGGAAACTCGGCAATCCTGCGGCCGCGCATGAACACAGTCGCGCGACGCTGCAAAAAACCGTCACGCTGCTCTTTCAAAACACCAAGGAAGCCGTGGCGATTTTCAATGACAACAGCCGGAAGGATAAAAAATTAAGCCTCTTTCCCGTCTATGCCAAAGGCCGGGAAACCATGGCCGGCTTCGTTCTGGTCCTGGGGCGCCTGCAGCTGCAGCTCATGCAAACTGACCTGAGTCTTGAGATCCATCTGTCGCGGCTGCAGGGTTTTCATCAGAGCAACGAACTCCTTCATCGCTTCGATCCCCACTGCGACCCTTTCGGCGGAATCTCCTGGATCATGGATCAAAAATCTATTATGACTGATGAAATGATTGTGAAACAGCTTCTCCACGACCTTTGCCGGGAAGCCTACATCAGCGAGTGGTAATCCATGCAGATCCAGTTCTCCGATAACGATCCCCAGGCCATCGTAAAAAAATTGGAAGAGGCCATGGGTGGCCGCGCCCTTGCCAAGATGGTCAATTTCGATATGAGTGGCAATGAACTGATCGTCACTATTTCCAAGCTGGGCACCTCGACCCTTCATTTCAAATGCGACCAGACCCCTAAAGGTTGCCATTTCGCCCTAAGCAAGGAAAAGATCGCTCTGGCTCATCGGCCGCTCAAGGGTGAAGTGACGGAAAAAATCGTGAAAGTTATCCAGAAGGCCGGTGGCCACGTCAGTGGAAGCTGAGCCGTGATCTGGAGCAGCCAGGCCGCTCGCGAGATTGATCAGCTCACGACGACGCTCTACGGTGTGCCCTCTCTGGACCTTATGGAAGCCGCCGGTCTAGGTGTCGCGCGCCTCGCGATGGAAATATGGAAACCCGGCCTCAGCGTACTCGTGGTGGCCGGGGCTGGGAATAACGGTGGGGACGCATTGGTGGCCGCCCGTTATCTCGCGGAAGCTGGTTTTGCGCCCCAGGTTTTCAGTGTCATGGCCGAAGGCGCCACGGAATCACCCGATCGCAAAACGCAGCGCTTGCGCTATGAAGCTTCGGGAAACGTCTGTCATCCCTATCGCAACGCTCAGGATTTTTCCTCTTTCGATTCCCATACGATGATTATGGATGGTCTGCTCGGCCTGGGTCCGAAAGAACCGCTGCGTCCGGGTTTGATTCGGCAGTGCCTGAAGGATTTGGCGGCTTTGAACGCCGAACGCGTGCTCGCCGTGGATCTGCCGTCGGGACTTTTAGCGGACAGCTGGCAGCCGGATGAAGTTTATCTGCGCGCCACGCATACGATCACCTTCGGTGCTGCCAAACCTTTGCATCGAATGGAGCCGGCGCGTTCGGCCTCGGGTGACCTGCGGGTTTATCCTTTGCCCTTTCACCCCGAAGCCATCGCCAGCAGCCTGCAAAAGCAGGGTTTTCTGCTGGAAGAGGACAGGCACGTGCTGCCCTCGCATTCACCGTGGCACGCGCTGCCTGCGGATGCCCATAAGTTTACGCGTGGTCACATGCTGGTGATCGGCGGCAGTCGCGGCAAACTCGGTGCCCCGCTTTTGGCCGCGGAAGCAGCCATGCGGGCCGGAGCCGGCTGGGTCAGCGTCGCTCTTCTTGATGATCATGATCGACCTGCCTTGCCGCGATTTTTAACCTATGAAGACTTTGGAGCAGATCCCGGGAGACTGATCCCCTTTATCCGCGAGCGGCGCGTCAAGGCCCTTGTGATCGGTCCTGGGACCATGCAGAATCCTTTGACTGCTGAACTTCTGAAAGCGCTTCAGAACGAGCAGAAAACTCTGGGCCTTTTTCTCGTCTTCGATGCCGGGGCTTTGAAAAACTGGAGTGAACGGGCCGCGGGACTTCGCTTCGATCCGAGTCGCACGCTGCTGACTCCGCATCCTGGTGAATGGCGCGCGATCGACAAAGCGCATAGCGACTTGAACAATTTGCAAGCGCTCGATCAGGCCTGGAAATTTTGTGAAATTTTTGGTGTCAGTGTCTTCTATAAAAGCGCCACGCCCTTCACCCTGTCAGCGCATCAGGGTCGGCGCCTGCTTCTGAATAGCGACGGGTCGCGGGCCCTCGGAAAAGCGGGCAGCGGTGATGTTCTGGCCGGTGTGGCTGCTGCCTTCGCTTGCGCGGAACCGAAGGCCGAGCTTGTGGGAAACGAAGCGCAAAGAGCAGTGGCGAAGGCAGCCCAAAAAGCGGTATTGCATTGGGGAATGGACGGTCTTGGTCCCGAGGATTTGATTGAGAATCTCGGTGGGGCCTATTAAGGAGTGAACGATGTATTTGATGCCAGGATCCACCCTGCTGCCCTATAAGGGCAAACTGCCCAAGCTGGGTCAGGGTGTTTTTGTTGCCAGCGGTGCGCATATTATCGGCGATACGGAGATTGGTGAACAGAGCAGCATCTGGTTTAACGTCGTGATTCGAGGGGATTGCAACTACATCCGCATCGGCAAGCGCACCAATATCCAGGACGGAACCGTTATTCACGTCACCAACACGTATTTCCCGACATTCATCGGTGATGACGTCACGGTGGGTCACGGGGCCGTGCTCCATGGCTGCCGTATCGGTAATCTCTGCTTGATCGGCATGGGCGCGACTGTCATGGACGATGTAACAATTCCCGAACGTTGCGTGGTCGCCGCCGGTTCGCTCGTTCCTCCAGGGAAAAAATACAACCCCGGAACCCTGATTAAAGGGAATCCCGCGCGCGAAGCTCGACCTTTGACCGATAAAGAACTTGCTGATCTGGAGCGTTCGGTCCAGTATTACCTCGAGTACAAGCGAGGTTATGAGCCAAATTGAGCCTTAGTCACGATCGGACTCTGTCCACCCTTCCCATTCCGCACCTGCCGATGGTCATTGAAGAGGCCTTCTCGGTGCTGTGCTGGCAGTCGGGAGCCAGAGCCGAAGACGTACACCAATGGACGATTGCGGACCTCGCGGAACGCGCCCACACCCCTATCGAAGGAGTCGTAAAAAGATTGGAACAGATAGAAGCGATGGCCAAGGATATCGAAATCAGCGCGACCTCCCTTCAGGATCTTCTGCGGAAAAACCCAGAGCGCGTTTTTCTTTTGGATGTACGGGAACCCTGGGAATTTGAAATATGCCGGCTGCCGGGATCCCATCTGATGGCCCGAATGGATCTGGCTAAAATTTTCGAGGGTTTGAAAGAGCTGACGGTTGTCACTGTCTGTCACCACGGAGTGCGTTCACTCTCGGCGGCTTTTTATCTGCAGGAAGCGGGTTTAAAGCAGGTCAAGTCCCTGAGCGGGGGCGTGGAAAGCTGGGCCACTCTCGTTGAGCCCAGCATGGTTCGCTACTGATTATTTCTTGGCACTCAGGCGATCATCAGCCTGGGTGGCTGCCGGATAATAATAATCCATCGTGGCCTTGATGTTCAGCTGGTCCGCGGTTTTCAGATGAAAACGCTCGGAGTTGGCCAGTTCGTGCAGATAGGCTTCACGCTCCGCCTGCAGCGTTCCATCCAATCCCATAAGATCCTTCATGCGAATCACAGCAAAATTCTGCCGGCAGTGAACTTCAAGTTCATGAGCCAGAGTCGAGCCGAGAAGGGCCCAGCTGGTGAAAGCCGCAGGTCCGATCGTCACATCCAGTTTGCTGCCCCAGCCGTTCAGAGTCGTGAGGCCGCGATCTTCAAGGGTCATATCCAAACGAGGTGCATTGGCATTGGCCGGCACCTTGATATCGAACAGAGTCATGGCAATGTCGATGCTCTCCTGGGTCAAGGCCGGTTTGGTCGAAGGTGGAACCACCGTGACCGCACGCAACTCCTTGGAAAAAAGCTCGCGCTGATCCATCGACTGCTTGGCAAGGAAGATACCGCCAGCAGCGGAAAATACCAGGCTCAGGGCCATGATTCGGAACATCGAGGTGGAGGCAGCTTTCAGAAACATAACAACTCCGCAACAGAAGGAGAACATCACCCTTCCCCTGTTGCAAGCCGAAGGCCAGAGGCAAGTCACCGAATAAAAAACTAAAAATTCCGAACGGCTGCCAGGAAAAAGGGGCGGCTGTCTGAAGGTCTGACACTTACTTTTAAGAAAGGAATTTCAAAGAAAAAAGCGGCGATCCGTGGACCGCCGCCCTATCACAAGGAGTATGACTCAGAGATATTCGTTACTGGCATTTGGCCCAGACGATTTCCATACGATACGGGGACTTGCTGTCGATCCGGATGCTTCCATCCTGATTCCCACCATTGAAATCCATGGACATTTTCGTATCCACGCGCAAGGTCGAATCCCCGCTGCAGCTCGACCAGGCGATGTCCTGATCCGCGACGCTGTATTCCAAACGCACGGGTTTTTCCGAGTAACGGGACTCGATCGAGCGTTCCATCAGCACAGGTTTCTTGCCCTGGACGGTGTAGGACCCCTTAAAAATAGCCTGGGAATTATTGGGAATCGTGGCGATCACGGGAGCGCCGACTTTACGAATGGCAAAGGCATAACCCCGGGTATAGGCAACCCGAATCTGCATGAGGCAGCGGGCGGCATCATTTTTCAAGTTCATGTTTTTCAGGGTCATATCGAGGGAGGCCATGGAATTTTCATTTTTCCGGCCGGCTGTGAAGGAATCGAGGCAGTCGCCGTCATCATCCTGCAGGCGTCCGCCCGCATCAAACTGAGGATTCAGCCAGGAGCTTTTTTTCACAATGCGCAGTTCACCCACAGGAACTGCAGGGTTGCAGCCTGAATTCTGGCTGACGTCACTGTTCTGGCCGACATCATCATCTTCACAGTTTTTCTGGGAATCCAAAGAGGTTTTCGAATCGGAGCTTTGATCGAGGGTCACGGCAGGAACTTTTTTCTCGTCTTTCTTCGTGCCGCAAGCAAAAGCAAAACAAGCGGGAATAAGGGCTGCAGCCATGATCGTGTGTTTCATAGAAACTCCTTGCTGGGTCAAAAATTGTCTCGATGGACGGCTTTATGACACAGCATTATCGACATGGCAACAGTTTTTTTTCTTCAATTCTTTCGCTTACTTGGGTGGACCTTCGGACAGGAGCTGGCCGCCTTGATCACCCGATCCTGGCCCCAATTCCAAAACCCAGTCCGCGGCTTGAATGACCTGTTGATCGTGCTCCACGATAACCAGAGTCGCGCCCTGAGCGACCAGCGACTGCAGCTGATCAAGGAGCAAGGCCACATCGCGGAAATGCAGTCCGGCCGTCGGCTCATCCATCAAAAGCACAGTGCCCGGCACGGTTTTTTTCGCAAGGTAAGGCACGAGCTTCAAACGCTGCGATTCTCCACCGGAAAGACTGGAACTTGGCTGACCCAGTTTCAAATATCCAAGCCCCAACTGAACAGCGGGCTGCAGACGTCTTTGAATCAGACGGTGATTCTGAAACATTTCCACCGCCTCAGCGATCGACAGTTCCAAAACTTCCGACAGATTCAGACCACCATAGCGAACTTCCAAAACCTGCGGTTTATAGCGTTTTCCACCGCAAATGGGACAGGGGACTTCCGCATCGGCGAGAAATTTCATGGTCAGCGTCAGGACTCCGCGGCCTTTGCATTCGGGACAGCGCCCCTCATCATGCGAAAGCGAAAAGGACCCGGCGTCGAGCCCCATGATCTGAGCCTCGGGAACTGTCGCAAAAAGCTGGCGCAATTCGGTGAAGATATCGAGCCAGGTGGCGGGCATGCTGACCGAGGATTTGGCTATGGGTTTCCGCGAAATCAAAGTGCACGCCGTCACAGCCTCGGCCCCTTCGATACGGCTGACGGCAATGGGTGTTTTCCGCGGACCGTCCCGCAGGATCTGCTCCAGATTTCGATACAGCGTTTTCAAAACAAGGCTGCTTTTGCCTGCACCGCTGACTCCCGTGACCACCGTCATGGCCTGCAGGGGAAAACGGGCCTTTTTGATCTTCAGATTATGCAGATTCGGTTCATGAAGTGTGATGTACTGATCAAAACTCTTCCTTTTTTTGGTCTTCGTCGCAGCCACATCCCCATGATCGGCCAGATAACGGGCCGTGAGCGATTCATTCCGGTGCTCGGCCGCATCCTTCGGCGCGAACTGGGCCAGAAGATGTCCGCCCTGGCGTCCTCCATCCGGTCCCAGGTCCACGATCCAGTCACTCGCCTGCATAATATGCGGATCATGATCGACGACCAGGACGGTGTTGCCCTGATCGCGCAGACGCTTGAGCGCGACGTTGATGCGTTCAATTTCGCTGGCGTGAAGGCCCTGGCTGGGTTCATCCAGGACATAGAGCACGCCGCGCAGCTGCTCACTCAGGATGCTGCTGAGCCGGAGTCGCTGCGCCTCGCCATTCGACAGGGACAGGATGCGGCGGCCCAGCCCAAGGTAATCCAAACCAAGATTTTTCAGCCGGTAAAGATGCTGGGCCAGTTGCTCCAGCACAAGTTTTTGCGCGGCGGTATCCGGCGGAAGGCTCCGCAGCGCGTCCGTGAAAAAATTCTCCAGCTCGGCTATTGAACTTTGATACAACCGATGGATGGAGCGACCCCGGAACAGGATGGCCTTCAGGTCGACCAGAAGACCCGTGCCCCCACAGCTGCGGCAGGGATCGGCTTCAAAAAAATCGCTGCTGGTATCCAGTTCATCCTCGTCCTTCTGCAGACCGCGACCATCGCACGCAAGACAGCGGCCGAGGGAGTTGGGCGAAAAATGCCGGGAATCGAGCTTCGGCCAGCTGAACGAACACACCGGACAACCCGCATGCAGGGAAAGATACTGCCGCGTTTTTTTATCCAGCTTGCCTTTGGCATCGGCCTGACACAGGACGGCGGTTCCTTCGCCCAAGGCCAGGGCCGTTTCCAAAGAACGCCGCAGGCGCGCCTCGCGACTGGGCTCGACTTTCGTCACATCAATGACGACATCGATATCGTGCTTTTCCTCTTTGGCCAGCACGGGAATCGGCTCAAGACTGACAAGGTCTCCGTCTATATAGGCGCGGGCATAACCCTTCTTTTGGTAGTCTTCGAGCACCTTGCGAAACTGCCCTTTTTTCTGGTCCGCGACGCAAACCAGAATCGCCACCGTCTTGCCAAAGAGCTGGGCTCTGGCATGGGCGGCCAGATCATCGACCGTGCGCGATTCGGTGGGAAGATCGTGTTTGGGACAGCGTTTCTCGGCAAAACGGGAATAGAGGATACCGAGCAGTTCACCAATATCGGTAAGGCTCGCGACCGTAGCGCGAACCGAAGGCTGCGTTTCATTCTGGGCCAGAGCGATGGCTGGGGATAAACCACTCGCGGACCGCAGGGCGGGCCGGGAGCCAAGATCCAAAAACTGCCGTGAATAGTGCGACAGCGTGTAGAAAAACCGCCGGTTGGCTTCCGCCAGGATCGTATCGAAGGCCAGGGAACTTTTCCCCGAGCCGCTGACCCCGGTGATCACCGTGATGCGGCCCCGCGGAATATTCAGGTCGATATGCTTCAGGTTGTGTTCGAAAGCCCCACGAATTTCAATAGTGCTGCGTTCCATTGCTTTTACCACCCCAGATAATGACGAGCCTGCTGCAAAGCCAAACGGAAACTGTCTGAACGCGCTTCATTCCGGCTGTAAAGTTCCGCGGCCGGACCATGATCGGGAGAAAGACGCAGATGCGCAAGTCCGCCCGTGACGTTGATCGCATCATAAAAATGCAGCGACTTCAAAGGTCCAAGGCCCTGATCGTGATACATGGCCAAAACCCCATCAAACGCCCCGGAATAAGCCCGGAAGAAAATCGTATCGGCTGGCAGGGGACCGACGATGTCAAGCCCCAAACGCTTCGCTTCGGCCACCGCAGGCGCGATGATGCGGGTATCCTCGTCCCCGAAAAGTCCGCCGTCACCACAGTGCGGATTGAGTCCCGCCACCGCGAGTCGCGGCTGGGCCAGACCAAAGATTCGCTGCAGGGAGGCATGCAAAAGTCGGGCTTTTTGCACGATCAATTCCGAGCGGATGGCGCTCGGCACATCACGCAGGGCGAGGTGATTGGTGGCCAGGGCCACCCGCAGCTTCGTGCCCGCGAGGATCATTATTCCCTGCGCGCCCCACAGATCTTCGAAGAATTCCGTCTGTCCCGGAAAGCGAAAGCCCGCCTTCGCGCAGCAGTATTTGTCGATCGGACAGGTCATCACTGCCAAGGATTTCTGATCAGGCGGCAGGGAGCGCAGGGTGGAAAGCGCGGCAAACGCCACCTGACCACGCTGCTCTTCGGTGAGTTTGCGCGGATCCACCGCCGGACAATCGGGGCTGCTGTCATAAAAATAGAGGCCAGGACCATGAACGGCCGACCACTGTTTGACTTCTTTAAAATTGATAGGAGCGGAAGTTTGCTCGCGCCACTGCGCGCGTGAACCGACGACCACCGTCGTGCGGGTGGAGTCCTCGGCCCAAAGATTTTTTTCGCGAACGAGGCACTCCACCGATACGCTCAAGGGATCGCCAAGGGTGATGATCAGCACGCTGAAGTCCTCCATTCCCGTAGTGTATAGCGGGGCTCAGGCACGAGCGGCACGCCTGGCTTGATTCGGGTCAGACCCGTGCCGACCAGCAGCGCATCCATCCCATAATTGTTGGCGCCGAGTATATCCGTTTCCAATTGATCACCGATCATGAGCAGATTCTTATGGCCGGCTCTGCGCTCAGCCTCGGCAAAAATCGGTGCAAAAGGCTTGCCGAGTTTAGCGAAAGGCGGCGCATCTTTTCCCAGACGGAGCTTCAGACCGGCCTCCAAAAGTAGCGCCAGCGATCCGGCGGTGAAGCCGTACACACCCTCCGCCTTCGGAAAAATCAGATCCGGATTGGTCAGAATGAGATAACAAGGCTTGCCGTCCTCGACCCGTCGGCAGACATGAGTCAGCACTGCGTCCAGCGTATCGAGCAGCGGAAACTCGGTTTGGTTGGCCACAATCACGACCGAATAGTCATGCTGATCGAGGGCGCCGCAGGGAATTCCACCGGCTTTTTGCACCAGTTCGAAGGTTGCCGGCGTGCCGAGCACGCAGGTGATCTGACCCCTTAAACCTTCCTCTTCAAAATAACGAGGGAGTAATGAACCTGAGGTAATCACCTCATCCAGGTTCACATCGAGTCCCATCTGCCTGTAAGCGGCGGTCGCCTGCTGAGGCGTACGCGAGCTGCCATTGGTCAGAATCCAGCAGGATTTGCCGCGTTTTCTGAGGTCGTGCCAGACCTGAGCGCCACCCGGAATGAGTCCGGATCCATCCAGGAGGACGCCATAGGCATCAAATAAAAATCCCTGATAGCGGTTTTCGATTTCATCCAAGGAGCTGATATCTTGCGATGCCATTTCTTTTGCCTTCGCGCTGAGCCTCGACTATGATCCCCGCGAGGTTTGGGTCCACGGAGACGGACGTTTTATGCAGGAATATGTGCTGGCCCTGGGGGCCAATCTCGGTGATCGTGAGTATTACATAGGTCAGGCCATCGAAGCTATCCGCACAAGTTGCGGCCCTATCCTGCGCCAGTCAAGGCTGCTGGAGACCGAGGCCATGGGCGCCGCTGATCGTCCCTTTTTGAACGGTGCCTTGGTCATTCAGAGCCCGCTGACACCGGCCGCGCTCCTTCAGGAACTGCTGCAGATTGAAAAGAATCTAGGGCGCACCCGGGAAACGCGCTGGGGTAACCGCACCATAGATCTGGATATTATCTTGTGGAAAGACGAACGCGGAGACTTCCCAAGCGTCAAAACCCCGACGCTGACCATCCCCCATCCCGAACTGCATAAAAGGCTTTTCGTGCTGGAACCAGCGGTGGAAGTGGCTGCTGACTGGCGGCATGAGGAAAAGCAAAGAACGCTGGCCGAACTGCTCAGGGAAAAACAAAAAAGCGGCTAAAAAGCCGCTTTTCCTTAGGACTCCTGCCGGGAAACTTTGTTCGCGGCGCCTGGAGTCTATCAATCAGACCATATCTTTCAGAGCTTTCAGAGCGCGGACTTTGACCACGTTACGAGCTGGCTTGGCTTTGAAGGTCATCTCTTCACCAGTGAAGGGATTGGTGCCTTTGCGAGCTTTGGTGGCAGGTTTACGAACCACAGTCACTTTCATCAGACCGGGAACGGTGAAAGTTCCTGGGCCTTTTTTCAGGTCGTGGCCGATCAGTTCGCCAAGAGTTTCGAACAAGGCGCTGACTTCTTTTTTGGACAGGCCGGTGTTGTCGGAAATCGAAGCCAAAACCTGGCTCTTCGTACGGGTTTTGCTGACTTTATCGAAATTTTTTGGGCCAGTGGGGATAACCCGCGGCTCTTTTTTCTTTTCAGCTTTTACCTTGGTACCGCCTGCTTTTTTCACAGTTTTCTTGCCAGCTGCCTTCTTTGTTCCGGCCTTCTTCTTCGCCATAAAAACTCGACCTCCTAAAAAGTATGAAAGTGCGATGGGTGCATACCCTATAAATTACGTTAAGCCAGCAGGGAAAATCAAGCTTCATTGATAGCGTCTGCTGCAAAACAGAGATGATGCAATACCAAAGAACATCGGAGAGAGGCAACTGTTTTGGGCGTAAAAACACCTTTTTTTTACCGGCGGAGCCCCCGCCCCAGGGTCTCTTCGGGAAAAGCGACTTAATTTTTCCTGATGAAAGCCGAAAAGCTAGGTGGCACTTCAGGGAGAAAAGTCATGAAATCCGGGTTTGGGGCCCGCAATTTCCTCGGGAATCAAAGCGTTCTTATCATAGAGCCTACCCTGAACTATAAAAATTCCATGAAAGGCTTTCTCAGCAATCTGAAGATCACCAACTATAAATTCGTGTCCACGGTTCGCGACGCCAAAATCAGCCTTCTCACGATGGATGTCGGGCTTTTCATCTGTGAATGGAGCCTGAAGGACATGAATGGCATCCAGTTCTGTCGGGAAATCAAAGAAAATCCCCGGCACACGCAGACCCCATTCTTGCTCCTTTCTGTCGAAAACCTCAAGAAAGACGTGATCTTGGCAAGTGAGGTCGGCATCGACGGCTACCTTTTGAAGCCCTTCAGCTTCGAGGAATTCCGCGATTCGGTGATGAGCGTTCTCAGGGTCAAACGCGCCCCTTCCCCGATCAATAGAACCATAGATGAAGCTCAGGAACTCCTCCGGCTCAATGAAACCGATCGAGCCGAAGGGCTGTTTGAGCAGGCGAGGCAGGCCAATCCGCAGTCGGCGCGCGCCCTCACGGGACTGGCCCAGGTCGCTGATATCCGGGGTGATGCCGCGCGGGCCATCATGCTTTTGAAACAGGCGCACCATGCCAATCCCGATTATGTGGACGCGATCCGTTCGCTCGTCGAGCTTTACCTCGTGCGCGGACCCACCCGGGATCTGATCGAGATGGCGGAAAAGGCCCACAAAGTCAGCCCGGAAAATCCCAAATATACCCTGATTCTCGCCAAGGCGTTTTTGGAGGAGGAGGATCTTCCGCAGTCCGAGATCTTCTTCAAAAAGACCATCCGATTATCCCCGAAATTGGCTCAAGCTTATAAAGGACTCGGACGCCTTTACCTGATTCAGGACGACTACGATTCGGCCATGAAGAACTTCGAAAAGGCCCTGGATTTCGATGAAAAGGACGTGAGCGTTCTGAATTCCCTGGGACTGGCCTATGTCAAGCTGGAGAAATACAACGAGGGTATCGAGAAATATATGGCGGCACTGAAGATGCGGCCCAATGATTTCCGCATCATCTTCAATCTAGGATATGCCAAGGAAAAACTGGGCGACCTCGAAGCCGCCCGTTTTTACTATCAGCAGGTTCTGACTCATAATCCTGAATTTGACAAGGCCAAACGGCGTCTGAAGAACCTTGGAGCCGCTTAGCGGAAGCTCTCGTATTCCAGCAAGCATTCCGGATTGACGATGGCCGAGAGGTTATCGAGGGGCTCTCGATGAAGGATTCGGGTCACCGCGAGTTCCAGTTTTTTCCCACTCCGCGTATAGGGAATATCTTTCACCTGGACAATGGCGGCCGGCACATGCCGGGGTGAAAGTTTTTGCCGCAGCTCAAGCTTGATTTTCCGCACCAGTTCGTCATTGAGCGCGGACCCCTCTTTTAATTTTACAAACAGCACCATCTCTGCATCACCGTCTCTTTGCCGTGAAACAGCCAGAGAGTCCTGAACCTCAGGGAATTGCTCGACCTGGCGATAGATCTCGGCAGTTCCAATGCGCACGCCGCCCGGATTGAGTGTTGCGTCGGAGCGACCATAAACGGTGATGCCGCCATGCGCGGTGATTTCGATGAAATCTCCGTGGCGCCACACCTCGACATGGGGATAGAAATTGAAATAGGCCTCCTGATACTTCCGCCCGTCATCCTTCCAAAAGCCGATCGGCATACACGGGAAAGGCTTGGTGCACACGAGTTCGCCACGTTTTTGACGCAAAGGATGCCCGTCCTCATCCCAGCAGTCGACGGCCATGCCGAGACCGGGACCTTGAATCTCGCCCACGTAAACAGGCAGCCAGGGATTGCCGAGCATGAAGCAGGAAACGATATCGGTTCCACCGCTGATGGAAGCGAGATGAATGTCCGGCTTCACGACCTCGTACACCCATTCGAAATGTTCGGGCATGAGCGGGGAACCCGTGGAGAGCATGGTTTCCAAGCGATCCAGGGGGAAGTCGGTCCGCGGGTGAAGGCCGGCCTTCATGCAGCTTGCGAGAAATTTGGGACTGGTGCCGAAACAGGTCACGCCATGATCCGAAACCGCCTGCCAGAGCACGGCGAAATTCTGCCGATTGATGGAGCCTTCGAAAAGAACCAGATCCGCGCCCGTGGCTAAAGCGGACACCATCCAGTTCCACATCATCCACCCGCAGGTTGTGAAATAGAGCAGGCGCTTGCCTGGACCCAAATCACTGTGAAGCATCAGTTCCTTTTTGTGCTGAAGCAGGGTGCCCCCGACGGAATGCACGATGCACTTGGGTTTGCCGGTCGTGCCCGAGGAGAAAAGGATATAGAGCGGATGATCGAAAGGGGTCGCGACGGGTGCGAATGCAGCCAAGGCTTCCTTCGCGCTCATGCCGCCGAGAAAATTTTGCCAGGATACAAAGGGGGCCGGATGCTGTCCAACACCCAAGGGATCGATCATGATGCTCGCCCTCAGGGTCGGCAAACTTCGGCTTACAAGCGAAGCCGTCTCGGCACAATCTATGAATTTATCGCTGTATGTATAGGCCCTCGTAGCGAACAGGACGGTGGGTTCGATCTGGCTAAAGCGATCGAGGATCCCCTCGCTGCCAAAGTCAGGAGAACAGGACGACCAGATGGCTCCGAGCGCGCTCGTCGCCAGCATGGCAATGATGGCTTCGCTGGTGTTCGGACAGATCCCGGCGACGCGATCTCCGTACTTTACACCGGCCTTCTGGAGGGCCGCTGTGCATTGAGCCACCTGGGTTTTCAGGCTTTCACTGGGAAGAACGACGGGGTCCCGCAGACCTTCTATTATAGATATGATCTTGGCGGGATTTTTATCCTGATGAGCTAACAGGTTTCGAGCAAAACTGAGCTGACCGTCGGGAAACCATCGAGCGCCACGCATTTTTCCGGCGGGTGGCGGCACGAGGACCGCGCTCGGGACCTTGTCCCAGATAATCCCCAAATAGTCAGAAGCTGCGCCCCAGAACGCCGCGGGATCATCAACCGACCATTGATGCAGCGCATGATAATTCGAGAAGGAGGCGCCCGTTTGGGCCTCACAATGGCTTTTGAATTTCCACATGTGGCTGGCGTGCAAACGCTCGCGTCCTGCCTGCCACAAAGCATTATCATCCCTGGTCATACTGCCTAACCCCCTTGGCCAGAACCCTCTGTGCCTAGGATTTATAGGCGAGACTCAGTCGTAATGTCAGCAAAAAAGCTCGAAAAGGTGGGATTTTAAGGATCGACTGATTTATCAATTTTCCGCGCAATAGCCCGCAGGCGACTGAGTCCTTCACTCGATTTCGGTGCCGCGGGTTTCGCGCTCGCGGCCGATTCCTCTTCACGGCGATAGTGGGAAGCCGCCACAGATTTTTGCGCCTTCATAAGACTGCTTTGCTGGGGCTTCGGCGCAGGCTTGGGCAGCGGCTCGGGTGCGGGCGTTGGCGCAGCTTCGGTCTTTGTCCTGACGAGCTGAAGCTGCGCAAGTCGCTGCTCCATCAATTCCGGACGCACATTGAAAAACGCAGCCGCGTCGGCGACTGTTCCCAGGGTCGCATAAGCTTTCTTCACCATTCCACGCGGCATGAGGAGGGCAGACGCGAAAGCATCAGCTTGCATCTCTTCAGGTGCAATCAAGGGACGTTTAAGAAAGCGACCAAGCGCACCGCTGCGCTCCCGCACTTCATGCGTTTTCAGTTCACCCCTGGCCATCAGCGGTTGGATTTCAAGCAGGAAATGCCCGAAGAGGTGCGCCAAGGTAAAGTTCAATTCACCCGGATCGCGGAGGCTGGGGGAAACGATCAGCGATGCATGCCAGGCCCCGCGATGGTCGGCTGCGAAGAGTCGCGCCGCGTCCGCGATATCATCCCGCGATAATTCCAAACCGGCATTGATCAATAAGGGTTCCACCCGAAGCCGTGGGCTATAGATGTGCTTATCCGCAAAATATTTTCGAACCAAACACGCCAGAGTTTCCAGATCGCCGCTCGTGACCGTATGAAGAATCTCTGGGAATAAGGCGAGCATGATCGCACTCCTTCGCTGGTTTATTTTATTGTACCAGACTTCAAAAATTCCCGATTTACACCCACCTGGAATGACCTTTCTAATTAATTGAAATTAAAAGATTAATTGGTTCTTTTCAAGTTCCCGCAGGGACCGCCGATAGTGTTTTTAAGTCACCGCTTGCACATGGGGGAAAGCTATATGGGGGATCCGGCATTGGATGAACAGAGGCGATCGCCTCGTCGTGTGCTCACGAAATTGCTCCCTGGACCCTTGCTCGATTCGGAGAATAAGGTCCTGCACTGTCGACCGATTGACCTTTCGCAGGAGGGCTTGTCCATCCTCAGCGAGGCCCAACTGAGTATCGGCACACAGCTGACCTTGAAAACCCATAATCAGACAGTGCCCCTTGAGGTCATCTGGCAAAAGCCCGACTTCGGAAAGCAGGGACTCACTCGTTACGGGCTCAGGTCCAATGATGAGTCGATCGATCTCGAACAAATGTTTCGTTCCGCTGGCTGTCTTAAGTGAAACGGTTGCGGCACAAGCCGCACACCACTTCCTGATCACCCGCCGCTGACCAGCTCACTCCACAAAATTCCACAGCCCCTTCATCGCGCGTCATGAAAAAGAATTTTTTTTCTTCGATAGCGATTGCAATGCGAATTATTTTTCGGTAACACTATACCTAGCACAGTCAAGCGACAGCTCAACTCTTAGGAGAAGACCTTGGAAGAGAACATGAACGCCGAAGAAGGCATGCAAGAAGCGAAGACCACCAAGAAGAAACGTTCCGGCAAGAAGAAAAAAGCTGGCAAGAAAAAAGCCGCTAAGAAGGTGGTAGCGAAGAAGAAGTCGACCAAGAAGAAGGCAGCTAAAAAGGCTACCAAGAAAAAAGCTGCTAAGGCGACCAAGAAAAAAGCCGGCAAGAAAAAAGCAGCCAAGAAAAAAGTAGCTAAAAAAGCTACCAAGAAAAAAGCTGCGAAGAAGAAAGCCAGAAAGAAGAAGTAATCTTTTTGGGTTTCAGTCGTCGGGGCGGTCTGCACGGCCGTTCTTACGAAACAGCGCGGGTTAGGGAGCGATTTTGCCCTCTATTCCGCGTTTTGCTTTTGGGGGCCTCAAGTGCCTAAATGGCAGAGAACTGCATATCTCATATTCCAGCATAATAAACAAAGCTTCACCCGCATCCGCTATGACTGGGGCCGCGAACTGGTTGTGATCGCCAGTACAGGTATCCTCCTCGGGCTTTTCTATTATATGTTCCATGACTTCCTGCAGGACAAGCTGAATGACCTGGAGCCGGCTCTGCGTGAAACCATTGCCACGCGCCTGCGCGCAGCCGTGATGCTTGGGCTTGGACTTTGGGTGGGTGGCCGGCTTTCCAATCTCTTCCGTGATGAACCCGGATGGCCTCAGTTCGCTCTGAGATCCGGTGAAGATCCCTGGGTGATCACGACCTTCCGCTGGGGTCAATCCCTGCTCCTGATCCTCGTGAGCTACGGAATATTCCGGCATTTCTTTGAACCGGGTCCGAAGCTTTTGCTCGGCAGTCTTGGGCTCGCAGTCGCGACCTTCGGCGTGATGCGCGCAAGGAAAGAGAGCACGGGACCGCAGAATCTGAAGCCCATCCTGAGCGACGCCGTCGAGAGTCGATCGCACACGCTGCGCAGCTGGCGCTGGTTTCAGATGGTGCAAAGGAATCGTCTCTGTCGCCTCTGCATCGGGATCAGTCTTCTGCTTCAGCTCTTGATTGGCGTCATGCACGCCATGGCCTGGCCCTTGGTCCTGACCGTTCTGGGCACGATGCTATCGAGTGCCCTCTTAGCCTGGGCTGTCGCCTTTCAACTGGAAGAGGACATGCGGGCGGTTTGGTTTGAACGCCAGCTCGGCTGTTCCCATGAGGAATTCGTCCGTGTCTATGAGCAAATCTGCTGGATCCTGGGCCTGAGCCTGGCCGCGCTGAGTCTCCTGACCCTCCTCGTGACCGGCGTTGCCGGCCGTGAGCCGCTGGGCGAATGGGTTAAACTTCTGCCCATAGCGGCGCTCTTTCCCATGATCACACCAGCGATTATGTTTCAGGTGGCTCCGGAACGCCCCCTCCTTCAAATTCTGATTACAGGATTGATCGGGCTCTTTTTGGGAACTGCGATCTATGCGCACATCCTATCCATCGTTCTGGTCCCGATTGCCATCACTTATGCCAAAAATTATCAGAAAGATAATTTTTACCGTTCCTAGGGAGAACCCTCAATGCTGACACTCGACATTCACTCCCTGAGCAAAACCTTTGCCCAGAGCCAGTTCCGCCTGGGTCCTCTGGATCTTAAGATGGACGAGGGCGACAGCCTCGCCCTCTTCGGCAAAAACGGAGCCGGCAAGTCCACCCTCTTTCATCTGATCACGGGACATCTTCGACCCGATGAGGGTCGCATTCAGGTCTTTGGCGAAACGATGAAGGTCGATGCCTTCGCTTTGAAAAGGCGAATGGGGTATCTGCCGCAGAACCTCGATCTTCCGCGCTGGGTGAGCGGCTTCGACATCATCACATATGCCATGAAATTGCATGGCATGCAGCCCCTCGCCGCAGCCCGCGAACGCGTCCTCGAATACTGGGATTGTGTGAGCTTCGCGCATAAACCCCTGGCCGCCTGCTCCTATGGAATGCAAAAGCGCATTGCCCTGGCGCTGGCCTCGCTGCATAACCCGGACCTTTTGATTCTGGATGAGCCTTTTTCCGGACTCGACCTCTTTCACATTCGCGCTCTGGAAAATCTTCTGGAGGAACGCCGCGGCAAACAGCTGACCATAGTCAGCACCCATGTCGCCGCTCACGCCGCCAAGCTGAGCAATAAGGCCGCGACCATGCGCGACGGTCAGGTTATGGAGCTGAAGGCCTGGGAAAATGCAGACTTTATGACTCGCATTGCCCTGATGGAGGAACAGTTTTTCGTTCCAGGATCCGAGGTCCGGGCATGATCAGTACGAGCCTTCGGCGCTTCACCCGCCTTTTCGCGATCGAACTCTGGCCCTGGTATCTGGGTGGCACCATTTTCCTTGCGGTCACCAACATCATCTCCTTGGAAATTCCCCAGCTGGCCAAGGAAGTGGTCAACGCACTGCAGGCGCCCATCGGCGAGGATGATGGACACCTTGCGCGGGTGGCTCTGGCGATCGTCGGCCTGGGTTTGACCCAGATCATCGTGCGCAGTTTCTCCCGTATCCTGATCTTCTGGCCCGGACGAAAACTGGAGGCCACCTCCAAATCCTATCTTTTCGCTCGCGCTCTGCAGCTGCCGCAGACCTTTTACGATCGCTTCGGAATGGGCGATCTGATATCGCGCCTTTCGAACGACCTGGGTCAGCTGCGGATCTTCTATGCCTTCGCCATCCTGCAGGTCCTGAACCTCATATTCATCTCGGTCTTCACGCTCTATAAGATGCTGAGCGTTCATCAGCAGCTGACTTTGGTGGCCCTGTCCCCGATTCTGCTGATGCTGGTGATCACCCGCTACGTGATGCCACGCATGCAGCAGTTCACCCGGAAAAATCAGGAGGCGATCGGCACCCTGACCAACCGCGTGACGGAAAGCTTCACCAACATTCACGTCATCCAATCGAATGCCGCCGAGCGCAGCTTTCATCGACTGATCGAGGCCGAGAATCAGAAGGTCTTCGATACCGATATGAAGGTTCTGCTCCTCAGGACTCTATTTTTCCCCCTGATCAGCAGCATGACCGGGCTGGCCCAGCTGATTGTTCTTTTTATGGGCGGAACGCTGGTCGTCCGTGGTGAATTATCCGTGGGGGACATTCTCGCCTTTAACATCTATCTGTCCTATATGGCTTTTCCTTTGACCTCGATCGGCATCATCCTCTCGATCTATCAAAGGTCCAAGACCGCACTGGAGCGTCTGGAACCGATGTTCGTCGAACCTTTGGAAGGCCCCGACGCAGCATCCACCAAGCCCCGCATGGACGAGGCCATCCTGAATGTCCGGCAGCTGAACTTTCAGTATCCAGGTACACAAAGAAGCGCGCTGCAGAACCTGAATTTTCAGGTGAAGGCCGGTGAAATGCTCGGCATCTGCGGGCCTGTGGGTTCTGGGAAGAGCACCCTCTTTCAGGTTCTGACCCGCATCTATAATCCACCCGATGGGTCCGTCTTCTATCGCGGCCAGGACATCAACCAGCTGCCGACGGAGCAGTTGCGCCATGAGATTGGCTACGGCCTGCAGAGGGTCCACCTTTTTTCCGCGAGCATTCGGGAAAACCTCGGCTTCGGCATGGATCCCAAACCGGATCAGGCCCAGCTGGATGAAGCGGCCCGCGCGGCTCAGATCGATCGGGAAATCATGGGCTTCGCCCTGGGCTGGGAAACCCAGATCGGGGAAAAGGGCATCCGCCTTTCAGGGGGACAGAAGCAGCGTCTGGCTCTGGCGCGACTTTTTCTGCGCCAGGCTCCCGTGCTCCTGCTCGATGATGTGCTCTCGGCTGTCGATAATATTACCGAGGCCCGCCTGATCCGCGAACTCAGAAAACGGGGCGGCACCATGCTGATCTGCTCGCATCGCAGCTCGGTCCTGCACCTTTGTGATCGCGTGCTCCTGCTCAAGGACGGCCAAATCCAGGACGAAGGCAGCTTTCAGGAGCTGATGCGCCGTCATCCGGAGCTTCAAGAGGAAATTCATGACGAACCCAACCCTGAATCAGTTTAAAAAACTCGGCTCGGATTTTAAGCAGCTGAAAAAACTTTGGCCCTTCCTGGCTCAGCAGAAGCGCATGATCTTGTTCGCCTGTCTTTTGATCCCGCTGATTTCGCTGCTGCAGATGGGCATTCCCTTTATTTTGAAACGCACGGTGGATCAGGGCGTGATGAAGGGGGATCTGACGGCGATCAAGTGGGGGGCGCTGGCCTACCTTGCGGTTGTGCTGCTGGAATATGCGACCCGGGCCACTCAGACCATTTTGACTTCACGCGCCGTCTTTCAGATGGTCCGGTCCATGCGAATGGCTTTGATTGAGCATATTATGCGGCTATCCGCGCGTTTTCATGATCGCACGATGAGCGGGGCGCTCGTCACGCGAGCCACGAGCGACTTTGATAACCTGAATGAATCCTTGAACCAGGGGGTCTTGAGTTCGGTCGTGGACCTTGCCGTCCTGCTTGGGGCGCTGGTGGGTCTTTTTCTTTTGGACTGGAAGCTCGCGTCTGTCACTCTGATCATATTACCGATCACGGTCATGATTATTGTGATGTTCTCGCGGGCGCTCAAGCATTCCATGCTGCTGGCGCGGGTGAAGATCGCGGCGCTGAATGCCTTCACTCAGGAATGCCTTTACGGAAGCAGCACCATCAAGCTTTTGAACGCGCATCGGGACAGCAATCAGCGTTTTCAAAAACTGACCATCGAATATCGGGATGCCCAGATGAAATCGGTGGTGGCGGATGCTGTGCTCTTCGCCATGCTCGATGGGGTGTCATCGGTTACGATTGGTATCATCCTTTGGCTGGCGGTTTCCAATCTGCATGACAGCACGGTCCTGAGCGCCGGCATCATGATCGCCTTCGTGCAGTATGTGCAGAACCTTTTCGATCCTTTGAAACAGCTCGGCAACAAGATTGCGATGCTGCAGGGGGCTTTCACGGCGATTGATCGAATCTTCGGGATCTTCGATACCCAGGATTTCATCCAAGGGGAAAAGCCGGTGAAGAATCTGGACGGGACGGTCGCGTTTCAAAACGTCAGCTTTCAGTACCTGCCGGATTCGAAAACCTTGAATCATGTTTCGTTTCAGCTGCAGCGCGGTCAGTCGCTGGCTATCGTCGGGGCGACTGGCTCCGGGAAATCCACGGTCATCAAGCTTTTAACCAAGCTTTATGATGGCTATGATGGGTCGATCACTGTCGATGGCCTTGAGCTTCGCGACATGAGCGGCCAGGAACTCCGGCGGCATATTGCGATCGTTCCGCAGGACATCGTGATCTTTAACGGAACGGTGGCCTTCAACATTGGTTTGGGGGACGAACAAACCGACCTCGAACGCATCAAGTCCGCGGCGCGTTTCGTGGGTGCGGATCGATTCATTGAGCAGCTGCCAGGAGCCTACGACTTTGTCGTAAGGGAAGGCGGGGATAATCTCTCGCAGGGGCAAAGGCAGCTCCTCGCTTTTGCCCGCGCGATCGCCAAAGACCCGCGCATCATGATCCTCGACGAGGCCACTTCATCAGTCGACCCGGCGTCCGAGGCTCTGATTCAGCAGGCGATTGAACGCATCTTTACCGGCCGCACCCTGATTGTGATTGCGCACCGCCTGTCGACGATTCGCAAGTGCAATAAGATCCTGGTGCTGGAACGCGGTGAGGTGATGGAAATCGGCTCGCATGAGGAACTGCTGGCGAAACGGGGGCGTTATTTCGATCTTCACCAGAAGATGGCGACGGAGGAATAGAGACATTTCATAAGAGCGAGTTCCTCAGACCCTGACGGGAGCCTATCAATCGCCTTCACGGAGTGGAGTGTAAGCCTTAAGAGTAGCGATTTCCCAGTCGTAGAGCTGGGGCAATTGCCGAATCTGTTCCTGAACGCTGATGTTTTCCGCAAATCCGGGCGCCTGGACAATGGCATTCAAGAATTTCTGCTGGCGCGCGTCCCGATAGTGATCGACGATGCGTGCCCATGACTCCGAGGTTTTTTTCATCTGGCTGAGGCATTTCCAGGCCTGTTCCCGCAATTCGCCCGGCTCCCGAGTATCCAGGGCTCGACCGATGAAATAGCTTGCGCTGTCTGGAAAGGGAATAAAGGTTAAAGCTCGAAGGGCTCTCACAGCCACATCGATGTCCGGATCCCGACTAAGGGTCTGGAGTGCTTTAACCGAATTTTCCTGTCGTAGGTTGCCGAGGCCTTCTACGGCCATGACACGTACATGTTGAGCCTTGCTGCTCAGGGCCTGCTTTTGTAGATCCCGCTCCAGACTCGATGCCTGCTGCGTACGTCCCGAAAGAGTGGCCAGAGCCAGCAGGCTCGCGTCCTTGATCGGGGTCCAGGTTTTCTCGCGCTCATAGTAGCGACGAAGGGCTTCGATGGATTCTGCGTCAGGATGCTGGATAAATTGCATCGACGAGATGCTGCGAGGCATTTGATCCGTCCAACCCTGTTCATCCAGCGCAGTTAAAAGCTCCCTCATGACAGCCGAGGCTTCGGAGCCGTCGACATTGCCAAGTAGATCGCTCAAAAGATTCAGGAAACGTTCCTTTCTCTTCTGAACGGCATCACGAATGGCAGGAAGGAGGTCCTGGGCAGCCTCGGGATGCGCGCGCAGAAAGTCCAGGCTTTGGCTGTAGAGGGCATTAATACGGTGACCCTGTTCCGAAGTCTCCGGTCCATCGAGCAATGTCAGCAGCTCCTTGATGCCCTGATGGAAAACCTCGGCACTTACCGGCGCCGTTTGCTTCGCGATACTTGCCTGCACAGTTTCAATCATGGCCTGCCGATAGCGCTCCATTGTCACCGGTATCAGCTTTTGGCTGGCAATCATCTGGGCCGACGATTCGCTTGCACAGGTTTTGCTTTTTGCGCCTGTCCTTTGCAGCTCGAAACTGCTGGATGCTGTGGTTGGATCCTGCTTACGAAAACGTATCTCCAGCCTCTCGCGCCCATCTCCCTGGCTCAGGATTTTACGCCCTCCATGGGGCTCGTAGACTATGTTCATTTGCGAATCCGGCACTGCTATCGACAAACCGGAGTCGTCTGGAAGTTGATAAGCCGTCTTGGTTTTTCGAAGATGCTTTCCATCGAATTGCAGATTTTCCGTATAAATTCCGTTCAGATCCTCACGGGGAACCGCGGTCAAAGAAAGAGGCGCGCCCAGAGACCAGGCGGGCATTTTTTGGAGGCTTCCGTAAATCAGGCGGATCAAATCATCGCTCGGCGGTTCGGAACTGCGAAAGATGACAGCCGAGGTCTGGGGATCGAGGCTGGCATAAAAGGCAATGTCCATATCCTTGCCCTGACGTACCCGCAGGGTCGCGAGCCGTTCATTATCTGCCGCCAGTTCTGTCACGATGATTTCATACTGCTGCGCAGCATCCTGCTGCTGCACTGCGAAAGCTTCCTTCCACTGCAGCGTGAATTCCAGGCAAGCGCTATCCTGAGGCAGGGTGACGTGCGAATTTTTGCGCAATTTATACCAGCCGAAGGCCAATAGCGAAACGAGTGTAGCCAGTCCAATGCCAACAAAAATTTTACGCATCACCCCTTATCCCTCTTTCAGTTTCTAAAAGTCCAACTTTTGGCCGCCGACGTCTGGCAGTTGCCAACGATCAGGCGAGTTCCATTCTGCACATTCGAAGTCGAAGGTTGCAGGCACAGTCCTCGTTGGGTCTTATACTGACCTTCCGAGGTCGACTCGAAGATCTGCTCCAAAGTGCCATCGCAAGGTCTGGAGTTCACCTGATTACCGTCCACCACAGTCAGGCAACGATTATTGGGCGTTCGCAAGTTCCAACCGCTATTGTCCCAGCTCATGTTGTCGCCCGCATAGCAGTCCCAGAGTTGGACATGGGCATAGGTGTTATTTTGATAGTGACCCAGAGGCACCTCCAGACATTTGCCGACGGCGCTATTGAAGAGCTGGGGACCAGAATTCCCTGGTATCACCCGGCAACTCGAATTGTTTTCCCAGCCCCAGCCGTCACCATCGGGATCGGAAGAGGCAGACGCGCATGTGATCTCTCCACTGCTAACAGGCGGAGGAGACAGAGGAGGGGGCGGCGGAAAGTCAGTTTTCACCTGGCAGCTGGTATTATTCTCCCAGCCCCAGCCGTCACCGTCTGGATCAGAAGACGACCATTGGCAAACCGGGATACCAAAATCGGGATTATTCGATCCCGAGGATGAACCTGAACCCGAAGACCCCGATCCGTTGCTGCTGCCATCCGCAGGACAGTCGCCTTCGCCACGGATCAGAAGTTCTTTGTATCCACCATCTTCATAGACCGAGCAGTAGCTGCTTTCAACACTGAGAAGGCGAGACGGCTTCCCGCAGAAACTATTGGCGACTCTGTCGCCTATAAGATCGCCTTGGTAAGAATAGCAGGCTCCGGTTTCCTGAGGATCGTTTTGGTAAACCCGCCAGCGATAATTCAAACCAGAGGATGATCCACCGCTGCTGGAAGAACCACCGCTGCTGGAAGAACCACCGCTGCTGGAAGAGCCAGTTCCAGCTGAACTTCCGCTACCTGGAGAACTGGGTGTGCCTTCAGGCGCCGAAAATGTGGGCGAGAAAGGCATGGCTTCACAGTAGTTACCCCAGTTGCTGCCGGAAGCAATACGTGTACCAGGGAAGCCATGGACTTTATGGGTTTGCTTGTTGCGGGTGTAACCCGAGACGATCGTCCGAATTCGCTTAACGGCCTGGGACTCACAGATGCCGAAAAAATCATAGCTGCAGAGATAGTCAACCACGTCGGTGACTGTCTTTAGAATCGGCAAACTATATTCCAGGGTGGTGGAAATCTCACCCGAGAGGGCTGTCAGTTGATCCACATCGGCCCTCAGACAGCCTTCGGTCTTGTCAGCTGTAGCCGAGAATTTCACCGCCCCCTCCACGAGGTTCACCCGGACGTCGGCACTGACATAAGGCGCCACGATTCCCAGTCGGTTGACCCAGCGATTCAGCTCCGTGATCCCTGGAGACGCCGAACCCGTTACATCAAGGCGGGCGAACGGCACAACTTCAGCGTTCAGAACGATACCGCGAGTGAAATTGGGCAGAGAAACTTCAGCAAACGTCTTACGATAACCCACAGCTCCATTGCCAGTAGCTGTCAGGGTGATCGGAACAGGGCCGATAAAGACGACTGTGCTCCCTTCGAGAAATCGCTGGGTATATTCCTGGTTGTTTAAATCAACACGTCCCTGGAAATTGTTATACTCCTTGTTGAACACGTTATAAGTATAACTCAGAATCTGAATATCGCCTTTGACGGTTGCCTTATCGTCGGAAATCTGCGGCGTATAGCTCGTCGAATAGTCACTGAATACCGTGGCATCGAGCAGTTTGGTTTCGAAAATTCCAAGCAATTGACCGCTCACAGAGCCACCTGCTCGAAGGCTCCTGTAATAGTCACTGAAGGATATGCTGCTGAACCAACCGTAAGTGATGGATGCATCACTGTTTCCCAACCGATGGTTCGAACTGGAGTTGCGGTACCGAATCTGCGAGGAGTAGGAACCCGGTTTGGCGCCGACTGTCTGTATACTGCCGAGCAAAGCCTTTTGCTGACTCACGCGGGGAGCACCGATGTAATTGACTTTTCTGCCAATGTCATCAACTTCGAAGTCGGGCTTATAAACCTGCGACCCGATCTGCTGACTGGGCAGCATTCCCTTGGCCAACAGTCCTGCATAGGTTAGAGCTGGGGCGCTCTGCCGGAACACGTTGAAGTCGTTGACATCATCGTATGTGAAGAATTCTGATGCCTGAGTTGGGGCGCTTGTTACCAGCAAAAGCGCAGTGATTCCAAATAGTTTTCGCATTTATGCGGCTCCTTGATATAGACAGACGAGCCGCAATATGGCAGCAAAAACTTAGTTTTTCCACTGCAAAAACAAATTAACGTACTCAGTTAAGATTCTTGGAAATTCTATGGGTTTCCGGGACCTTCGCCTGACTCGCAGCCTAGGTCCTGGCCGTCATGTATGCTGATATTTCAAGCGAGAGTGGCAAGGGTGGATAATGGCAGATTGGTCACAAAAATGGGGGCTCTAAGGCCCCCGTCATCTGATTGAATTAAACGAAATTATTTCTTCTCAGGCTTCACCGGATTCTTATTGTCGCTCACAGCCTTGTCAGTCTTTCCAGCTGGCTTGGTGTTCTGTGCCGCAATCATCGCGGGCAGCGCAGGATGGGATTCCAGCTTCTGCTTTTTCAGGAGCTGCACGTAATCAGCAGCCACGCGGACGGTTTCCTGCAGATAAACATCGTCCTTGAGCGAGAATTCCGAGGATTCGTTCAGAAGCTCCTCTTCCTTGGCCTCTTTCTTATCCTTTTTCACGTCGTCCTCTTTCTTTTCCTTCAAAGACACCCGTGAACGCTCTTCCTTGTTCTTTCTATACTTCTCGATCTCGTCCTTGATCTTCTTGAACTCAGCATCGGAGGCGATGCGTGCTTCCGAACGCTTCTTCAGCTCAGGCACGAAAGGTTTCGTCAGATTGAACTTGGAATACTTCGCCGTCTTGATCTCTTCGTAAGGCAGCGCGTAGTCGTAATACTTCTCGCCGATTTCCAGCTCATCCACGATGCTGGGCAGAACCAGATCGGAATTCACACCCTTCAGCTGAGTCGAAGCCCCCGAGGCGCGATAGAACTGATTCACAGTCACCTTCACCGCACCCAGCTTTTGAGCCAGATCGTTCAGGTTCTGAACCGTACCCTTGCCGAAGGTGTGGGAGTCACCGACGATCAAACCACGACCGTAATCCTGGATGGCACCGGCGAAGATTTCCGAAGCCGAAGCAGAATGACGGTTGATCATGACCACCAGCGGACCGTCGTACCAGGTGCTTTCATCGGGATCATAGTAGGTCTCGGTCTCGCCGTTCGAGGCTTTGACCTGAACCACAGGACCGGCTCCGAAGAAAAGACCAGCCGTGCTGATGGATTCATCCAGACCACCACCGCCGTTGCTGCGGAGGTCGAGGATCACCGCATCCACACCTTTGTCCTTCAGAGCCTTCAGCTGCTCTTTGGTGTCATTCGATGACGAGCGATAGTTTTTCAGACGTTTTTGTCGGCCTTCGAAGTCGATGTAGAAGGAGGGCAGGGTGATCACACCGACTTTCAGGTGCTTGGTCTTGCCGGCTTCCTTGGTATCGACTTCAATCACATGCGAAGACGCCTGCTGTTCGACCAGCTGAATCTTCTCGCGCACGATGGGCACGATCATCTTCTTCGAATTATTCGATTCTTCACGCAGAACATGCAGCTTGACGACCGTGCCGCGAGCACCGCGAATTTTCTTCACGACCTCCTGCAGATCCATGTCGATCACATCCACCGCTTCGCCATTTTCCTGGCCCACGGCGATGATCTTGTCATTCACCTTCAAAAGCCCGCTCTTTTCCGCAGCGCCGCCCTTCACGAGGTTGGCGACGATGGTAAAGCCGTCTTCACTTCTGAGGCTGGCGCCGATCCCTTCGAGCGACAGGCGCGTGCGAATGCGGAAGTCTTCGAGGTCCTCGGCCGGCATGTAACTGGAGTGAGGATCAAGGGCCGCGGAGAAGGCATTGAGGAAAACCCCATAGACCTTATCCTTGGTCAGATCATTGTGGCGACGAACCAGGAGCTCGTAACGCTTTTTCAGCTTCTCACGAGCCTTTTCCACCGTATCGACGCTCATCTTCAGGTTCAGAAGCTGAAACTTGATCTGCTTGCGCCAGCGCTCGTTCACCTCTTCCACGGTCTTGGGATAGGCCATGTTTTTCCGGTCCACATTCAGGTATTCCTCGATCGTGAAGTCATACTTCTCGTCGATCACCTTGTTCACGAACTGGCTACGCTCGTTGAACCGCTGGGTATACTTATTCATGATCTCGTCGATCACCTGACAGTTCATGTCGCGGCCGATCAGATCATCCAGGCGATTGGCGTATTTGCTGGTGAATTCATCAAAGTCAGACTGATAGAAATACATCTTCCCGGGATCCCAACTCTTCAGGAAGTTGTCGAGAGTCCGACGGGAAATTTCATCAGTGAAGGAGTTGTAAGAAAAGTGCATCTTGAAGTACAAAAGCACGAGCTGCCTCACCTCTGAACATGTCAGGGCAGATGCAGGCCCTGAACTACAGAGCAGTAAGACGGCCAACACTGAATACCGCAAGTACCGTCCGACTCTGTTTGCTTGAATAAGCATTCCGTCAACCTCCCAAGAAATCCCCCAGGCCCTCGCCTGCGAAACCTATTCCACCAGTATAGCAAACCGCTGATTTTTCGTATGGATCATTTTTACACAGCGAATGGGCTAATCGGCAGAGTCTGCCCAGGGTATAGCTCATTTCTTTGTAACAGGAGTCAGGGGATTAGGGTATGGGAAAGTGCAGGGAAATCTTGTGAGAAAGGCTTAAGAGGAGCGGACGGGAAGCCCCGTCCCCATTTGATCACCAGGCAGTTTCCACTGCGGATTTTGCGCGTTTTTTGCGGGCTTTCGGCAGTGACGTTGGTTTCGGCAGCGTCGTTGACACCTGACTTACTGCCAGATTCCAAACATCCGTCACGTCACGGGTTTCCTCTTGAACAGGTGCCTGGGCTACAACCGTTGCAAGACCTGTGACAGAGCTGAACTCTTCAGTCTCGCCAGCGTCATCGCGGTAAAGTCTTTCCTCTTCCACTTCGTACATCTTATGGGCCGAACGACGGCGGAGCATGACGACCAGGAAACCGGAAACCAGCATAAGGCCCAAGGCAGAACCGGTATAGACCAGCTCTTCGTAACGCTTGGGTGCCGTTCCTTCCAACTCGGTGGAAAGCATGGCGTTCCACGCCAAAGTCATGGCCTCTTCGTTACTCTGGAAGGCATCAGCCAGATCCGTATAGGTCAGGAGCGCCGATTTTTTCGAGCCCGAAAGAAAGATATGCATCTGGCTCATGGGAAAGCCGTTCAACTGAAAGGCCGTGTAAAGAAGGATGGCGTCGGCTTTCTGACGATAGTCGATGAAGCGGTGTTCAATGACTTGAAACTCGCGCACACCAGGGGCTGCACCGAAATCAGTCTCCAGTTTCTTACGGAGCGAGAGTGCTTCCGTCTCATCGATGGGCCTTGCTTCGTGAATGACGGCGACCGTGATGTTTCGATTATAGGTTGGCTTGCTGTAGTCTTTGATTTTTTCTTCTTTGCGAACTGGCTGCATCACAAGGGTTTTACCCATGAGGTTGGGTTGGATCTGCCAGCCGATGGGTGGCGTCAACGTCAGACCAACTTCCGGGGATGACCAGGGGCGACCTTCAGCAATCCGAGGGACTTCGCCTGCTCCAAGGGCAACGGCCGCAGGCAGGGCCGCGGTGCCTATCGCACTGGCCAAGACTGTATTCTGAATAAGACGAATTAAGGGCTTCATCGACTTCCACTCCACATCAAGATCCAACAACAGCAAGAGCCCCAGGGGGTCTGGGTGCCTGCAAAATGGCATACAAGAGGATCCATGTCAAGAGATGGATTGTCAAAAAGGCCTAATAAGCCGCGGGGCTAACCGCAGCTTTGGTTTAAGCTATTGATATGATTGATGTTCAGATCAGGCTGGCTACTGTCCGCTGGTGGCGATCGCGGCCATTCCAAAGAGGGCTTTGAGGTCCTGGTCGTTGAAGGTCAAGCCTGCACCCAGGAAGTAGTTCGACTTGGGATCTATGGTCGTGGTGCCGGTTTTAAAGCGCGTAGGATCGTCGATCCCGGCCATGGCCATCAGGTGATCGAAGAAAAGGACGCTGGCGTAGGCCTTGATATGCGCGGTCCGCCGGACTGTTTCATTTTTCTTAGCAAAATCATAGACTTCGGTTGAAAGTCGCAGACGATCGTTCCACAGGTAGACATCCGCGGCCACCCCGCCGGTCGTTTCAAAGAGACCAAGGCGGGCCCCAATCCACTTCCAACGCTTGGCCAGCTGCAGGTTGAAGCGCAGGGCCTTGTCATCCTTGATGGACTCCCGCGTTCGCGTATTGGTGGGCCCCAGGCCATCGTCGATAGTTTCCGTGCGGGTTTCGATCGTGCGTTCCGAATAATCGGTGAAACCGATCAGATAATAGGAATCCGGTCTTGTGGTGAACCGCAGGTTGAAATAGGTCTGACTCGTATCATCGCGTCGCATTTCAGTATGCGTATCCACGGATACCTGCAGCTTCGTCACCGGCGCGAGCACCTGCCGCAGATCTTTCAAAGCGGCTTCGACTTCTTCCAGAGCGGCATCGTCATTCACGAGTTTGCCCAGCGTGCCCTGGCCCTTGTCGATTTTTTCCGAGATCTGTTTGATATTGGTCGTGGCGACTTTGACTTCGGCCATGGATTCATCAAAATTAGCCAGGATGCGATCGATTTTCGCACGGTTTTCGGGATCCGTGATCTCTTTCAGCGAATCGGAGACCTCGCGGATATTCGAAACCATCGCCCGAATATCCTGGCGATTCTCGGCAAACATCTCTTTGGCATTGGCGGTCAGCTGCTCGATGTTATCGACGATGTTGCCGATCTTCTGCTCGCCCTTTTTATCCCCCAGCACAGCCGCGAGGTTCTCGGTGACCTTCTTCACGTCCGCTGCTATCGAACCCACGAGTTTGACGACTTCGGCAATATCCGCGGAATCAGGCGAACGGGGAATGTAACCGTTGGGACCGAGCCGCTCTCCGGCGTTCTTTTCCGGGCGTACGATGTCGATGTACTTATCCCCAAGAAAACCCACGGTCCTGACGGCCACCTGGGATCCGGCAGGAATGGGGACTTCCTCAAGCACTTCCAGCTCGACCTCGGTGGCTGTTTCGCTCAGCTTAATCTGTACCACACGGCCTATATTCACGCCGTTGGTCTTCACATGCGTATTTTCCAAAATTCCCGAGGCATCTTTGAGGACGGTATAGTAGCTGACTTTGGATTTGCGATCGAAGAGTTCCGGACTCACGAAGAATATGGCCACGGCGGTCGCGGAAAGGCCTATAAGCGTAAACAGGCCAACTTTAAATTCCGTTCCCATCCGGCTCATGAACTGTGAACTCCTTTTGATCCGTCTTCGGTAAGCAGCTTATCGTCTGCCAGGGCTGTAACTTAACGAATAGGGGCGCCCCTCGTCCAATGAATAAACTCCAAGTTTTACGCTTTTCCCCAGCTGATCTGTGCGCTTGAAAGCACAGCTGTGCAGCCGGGGCCTCAGAAAAACTCCATGGGTCCGTCGACTTTCCCAGCGAAAAACTGCCGAATCACCGGATCCTTCGATGTTCGGAATGCGTCCGGGGGTCCTGCCAGCTGCACCCGCCCCTTGTAAAGCATCACGCAGTTATCCGCGATATCCAACGCGGCTTTCAGATCGTGGGAGATGACCACGGAGGTCAGCTCGGGATCTCGTTTGGAAACTTCGACGATCAGATTATCGATCATTTCCGAAACCAAAGGATCCATGCCCGTCGTCGGCTCATCGTAAAGAATAATCTTGGGCCGATGCACCAGGGCCCGGGCCAACCCCACGCGTTTTTTCTCGCCTGTGGAAAGGGCATCCGGAAACTTCGCCTGAATGCCGGGCAGCCCCACCTGCTCCAAAACTTCTTCGGCCCGATCCCGCATCTCGGGAAACTTCATCCGGGTATGTTCCCTCAAAGGAAACATGACGTTTTCGCCCACCGAAAGACTATCGAACAGCGCTGCTTGCTGAAAGAGCATTCCGAACTTCTTGCGATATTCAAGCAGCTGCTCCTCATCAAATTCCGTGATGTCGTCCCCATCCACCACCACCCGGCCCGTCGTGGGCTTGAGGAGGCCCATGATGTGCTTGATGGTCACGGACTTGCCTTCCCCGGATTTGCCCAGGATCAGCGTGATCTTCCCCTTCGGTATGTGCAGATCCAGCTGATCCAGCACGCGGAAGGAGCCAAAGATTTTCGTAACCTGATGGAACTCAATCATTTCCAAACGATCTGTAAATAGGTGATCACAAAGTCGACGCCGAGCAGGGTCAGAAGCATCATGACCACCGAATTGGTGGTGGCCTTGCCGACACCTTTCGCTCCGCCGGACGCCACGAGCCCGTAGCGGCAGGCCAGAAGCGAGATGATGCCGCCGAAGACGAAGGCCTTTTGCAGCCCGCTCCAGACGTCACGCCAGCTGACGATTCTCGCCATTTTGTCAAAAAAGATGCCCTGATCTATATCAAAGATCCCAAGCGCGATAATAAGCGAGGCTATCTGCCCTGTCAGGTTGAAGAGAGCCACCAGCATCGGCAGCATCAGAAGACTCGCCACAAGGCGCGGGACGACAAGGTAACTGACAGGATCGACGGCCATGGCTTCCATCGCATCGATCTGTTCGTTCACCTTCATGGTGCTGATTTCAGCAGTGATCGCGGCCCCCGCGCGACCGGCAATCAAAAACCCGGCCATCAAAGGGCTCAACTCACGGGCCAGGGCCTTGGCATTGGCGGCCCCCAGCATGCTTTGCGCGCCGAAGAGGACGAAGATCGTTCCCACCTGCAGGCTGACCGCGGCACCGATGAAGAATCCACAAAGAAGTATGATAAAGGTCGATTCATAACCGATGAAGGCCATCTGCTGCAGGATCAGACGGGTGCGCAGGGGACGGCGGAAGAGTTCACGGAAGGCGCGTCCGCAGAAGACCAGGAACTCGCCCACACCCTCGATGAAGCCCACGACCACGTGACCCAAGCCCGTGATGGTTTGGACCATTAGGTTACTCAAGGTACGTGGAACGGCCATGGACGAGGGTCTCCAAGTAAAGCCCGGGAAGGGCCTGAGTGTAGTGTATCAAGTCCAGAAAAGTTAGCGAATACCGCCAAGTTTTTGACCAGACCCCGCTCACGCTTGATGGGTGCGGGCTTCGAGCAGGGCCTCGCTAAATTGCCACAGACTTTCTTCGCTGTGAATCATCTGCCTTTGTTCTTCCAGAAGTAAAAGAGGAACGTCTTTGCCGAAAAGCTGCTGCGCCTGGGCAGCAAGCTTTCCAGCCTGCGAGGCCGCATAAAGATGGCGGCGGCTGATCACATCGAAACCGGGCTTGAGTTCGGTCCAGTGACGGTCGCTGGCTTCCCAGGCCCGAGCGGCCCCCTGCAGCGCAAAGGGGAGATTGCGATTCATGATGACGGTCAGGAGCGGATACTGATTGTTCTTAAGTTCCTGCAGAAGATAGGACGCCGAGCGCACGGCATTATCCGTCGGCGCGGAGACGAGCACGAAGCCCGTCGAGGTCTGCTTGAGCGCGACGGAGACTTCCCGCCCCACGCGGTTGAAGCCGATGATCACCTCTTCCATCAGCACCAGAAATTCCGCAAGGAGCTTCAGCATCTTGACCCCGGTGATGGACGAGATCCCCGCCATCACCTTGCCGCCGGCTTTGAAAATGGCGCCAGCGCCAAGTTTTTGCGCCAAATGAAAGGGTTTGATCATCCAGCTCATCACGCCGTTTTCGATGAAGCCGTGCAGAATGTTGGGCCGCGCGAGGAAATCGAGGGCATGGGTATCAGGCGGCGTATCCAGGACGATCAGATCATAGCGGCCCTGGCTCAGCATCGTTTCAAGCTTCGCGAGGGCCATGTATTCAAGCGGACCGCCCAGATTGCTCGAAACTTCCTTGTAAATGGAGTTCTCGAAGATCTTCGCCGCGATCTTCGGATTGGGCGCGAAGCGCCTCACCATATCATCAAAGACCGCTTTCTGATCGAGCATGGCGGCTTCGACTGAGCCCGGGATTGTTCTTTTCAGGCGAACCGGCGAAAGTTCACTGCCGAGGGGAATGCCCAGGGCATCCGCCAAACGCTTGGCCGGGTCGATACTCAAAAGTCCGACGCGCAGTCCGAGGCGCGCGCCAAGGAGCGCCAAAGCTATGGAGCTTGTGGTCTTGCCCACGCCGCCCGAGCCCACGGTCACCAGAATACGCGAGCTTTTGATCCACGATTCGAGTCCGGATGGATTCATTGCATTCATACACGCACCGCCGCTTGCATCCAGGCCAAAAGCTCGTCTTTGGGCACAGGTTCGTTAAAGGCACCGACTTCAGGCAAACGATAGAGTGGCAGTTTTCTGCCGAAGCTTTTTTCGAATTGCTCCAGCCCTTCCCGCAGACGATCGATGGCCGCCTCTTCGCCGACCACGCGATCCCGCCAGTAATCAAGGCCTGGCTGCAATTCGGCGGGATAATCCGCGGCCTTGAGAGTCTGCGGCAAAGCCGGAAACGTGCGATTCAGCATCACGGCCGCCAGGGGCGCGGGCGTCTCGCCCTGCAGCTTGTTCACAAAATCCAAGGCCTCGCTGACCACAAGGTCCTCGGCCACGGCCACCAGCACCACGGCTGTTTTCTCCGGATCCGCGATGTAAGCCCGGACCCTTTGCGTTTCCTCGATCACCGGGCCCGCCATGCCTGAGTGCAGAACGGCATCCGGGGTTTTCATGAGGGAATGGAAATGCCCCGAGGCATAGCCATCCAGAATCACGAGATCGAAGCGATCCTCGACATCGAGTTCGGCGAAATAATAAAGGCGGCCCAGCAAAGTCAGCTCGGCAATGCCTGGCATCATCTGGATAAAAGAACGGACGATGGGACGGGTGAACACTTTCTGAAACAGCGTCGCGAATCCGAGATGCTTGATCACGAAATCGCGAAAATTATCCTGCGGATTGAGATTGATGACAGAAATGCCGGGTCTTAGTTCGCGAAGGTTATGACCAATTGGCTCGGAACCAAAGAGAGGAGCCAGCTGATCGTGAGCACTGGACTCGACGAGGCAGACTCGCTTGCCCATGGCGCTCGCCATCTGTGCCAGAGCAAAACTGCTCAGGGTTTTCCCGATGCCCCCCTTGCCTGTTACCATGATAATGCGCTTCTTCAACAGCTCAGAAAACAGATCCTGCAAGAGCACCCCCTCAGACAAGATGAACCCGGCAACATAGACGAGGGTCGCAATCAGCTTTTCTTGTCGTCTTCTTTATTTTTATCAGTCAGCTGTGGCGTATCATCTTTCACGCCCTTTTTAAAATTCTTGATGCTTTCACCAATGGCGCCGCCGAGCTTTGGCAATTTGGTCGTGCCGAACAGCAAAACAATCAAAGCAGCAATAATGCCAATTTCCATCCAACCCAAACCCATCATGTCCCGATCTCCTTTGCTATGATTTTCTGCCGCCTAACCAACATAGGGATGCTGGTTATCATATGCTGAGCCTTTTTCAAAGAACAGTCAATTTATCCTGCCCGATCGAGGCCCGTTTGCGAAGCTGTCGGCTGGCCATTCCAGGCTGCAGCCACAAAATACCTCGGCATGTGGGCATCGATCAAATTTTGTTTCAAATATTCACGGAAGGTGGTCCGCTTCTGCTCCCAGTTCATGGCATCGAAGTTCTGCTCCTTCAGACCCGCAAGGTTCAGGCGATCCAGTTTGCTGGAATCGTGGGCCAGAACGTAAACGCCTTTCTGCATCGAGCTTACATGAACTTTCCAGTAGCGCAGATAGCGGCCGTTGCTCAGATGGATCACGACCTGGTTCTGGGGCGTGACTTCATTCGCGGCCCCCAGAATCATGGGACGGGCGGAACCGAAGTGCCCGCTCCACACTTCGCCCCTTTGCCGATGGATGATGCTGAAGGACAAGTTGATGCTCTCAAGGTTCTGGATGCCTTGATAGGAATGGAATTGACGTTCCACGGCCTCCTGCACGTCCTGTTCGCTGATCTGATCGCGCCCCACCCCGGAAAAGAGCGTGCGGAGGACCAGCATCTCGTGCCAGAGCACGGAAGCCAAGGGGGATCGGAGATCCTCGGGTCCATTGAGGCGGCAGTAAACGATCAGATAGCTCTGCTCGCTCATATTGATTCCAAGGTACCAGACCGATTCGCGGGCGCTGCGCAGATGGCCTTCGGTCCAGACATGCAGCCAGGGGCAAGATTCCAGGTGATAGCTGCCCGGGCCGTAACTGAGAAGAGGCAGGCCGCCGTGCGCGGCTTCACCACCCAGATAAGCGCGCAGCCAAATCCCCATCTGGGCGCCGAAGGTATCCAAAAGCTGCCTGAGAAGGGTCGAGTCCTCATCCTGCAGACGGCTGCGTTCCAAAAAGAGAACACCGAGTCCGCGGTTGGCATAACGGATCGGCACCAGGGTATTCATGCTGCGCTGGGCCAGCCGGTCCCCGATCACCATTTCCGTCGCTTGCGGCCGTTCCCCGGACGTCGCGATCGGTTCCGGGTGGGACAGGACCAGCGTGCTTTCCACATCTTCCGAAGCTTCCGGCATGACCGAAGCTTCGACGGGGGAAGCAAAGGTGGTCGGTGGACGCCTTTCGACTATGGACTGCGTCTGACCCTGCATCCACGGGGCATCGCCGACGGGTATCGTCAAAGAGGAGCGCAGATTCAAATAAGGCCCGACATAGGCGATCATCTGCTGCATGCGATCACTCGGCGGTCGACCGAGGGCATCAAAGGCCGCGACATCATTGGCCGTGATCAGGTGCAGCTCGGCGAAAACCAGACGATCATTGAGCAGTTCATAGACTTTGTTCTTGGCTTCCACGAGACCCATGACGTCCGGTTTCAACTGCGGCAGGAGCAGCATGTGCTGAAGGAGCAGAGGATCGATGGCTTCCACCTGCACGCCAAGTTCCAAGCGGCTGTGGCCAGTCAGATCATCGGCAGATAGGTGGCCGAGGTCCCGCGCGGTTTTGCGGGCCATGGCCACGACCATATCCAGACCGAGCCTTTGCGCCTGCTCGGCGGCTTTCTGCACGTAATCCACCCGCACGACGGCACGCTCCTGGAAGAGGTGGCGGCCGAACCAGAGTTCGGTCAGGAGTTCCACCAGGGGCTGCTGCATGATCTTCGAACGCTTCAAGGCGATGTCGAAAAGCGGCTTGATATCCTTGCCGCCCATGACTTCCTGCAGACGCGCAACGGTCAGAATAGGGATGGCCCGACGTCTTTGCCTGGGTTCTTCCGCGAGTTTCATCAGGCGCAGAAGGGTCGGCTGCACGGATTGCGTCATCAGAAGTTCCTCGCCGTATTCAAAGGCGAAGACTTCGTGGAACAGCGTCACGTACAGCAGGACGAAGTCGATTTCGAAGGGTAAGAGCAGGGGATTTTTCAGATCATCATGGAAGAGGAACAGGGCCTCGTAATAGGCGCCGCGTGCCTTGTCTTTTTCACCTGCGGCGAAGCTCACGATGCTTTCGGTGATGCGGAGGAAGGTATCCGCACGGCGATTGGTGGCCTTGCTGCGTTTTTCGATGAAGCTGCGATAGCTGACTATCAGATCGCGCTGCCCGGAAAGGAGCAGCCAGAACAGGTACATGGCGACCGCCCGCGGCGTCAGCCAATGACGGATGGTCAGAAGGCCAGGCAGACTCTGGATGAGGCGCGTGAGTTCCTTGCCCTGGGCCTGGGTGAAGGCCAGGAAGATGCGGCAGATTTTTTCCTGCATCGCCGGCAGAAGGAAGTCCGGGTTTTCCAGGCCCTTTTGCATGCGTTCCAGGTTTTCACGCGGATCTTCGAACTTGCCCTGATACTGGTCGATGATCAGAGTCTGAATGAAGGACAGGTAACCGAGTATCGCATCCCAGCGCTGATCATAGGCGCGTTCGTGGATCAGATCGAGCAGCTGATAGGCTCGTGCCTTCAGGCCCATGAAGGCCAGGATCAAAGCATGATCGCAGAGGAGTCGCAGAGCCAGATCCTCGGGGACGGGCACCTTGCGGCAGCGGCTCAGAAGAGCGGTATGATAGACAAGGCCAAGGCGCTTATCGTAATTGAAGCCCGCCGACTGTCCTATGAAATAGAGCAGGAAGGGATGGAAGGTCTGCTGTTCGTTTCGATCCGGCACCGCCTCCGCCTGCTTCAGGATCTGAAGGGGAAGGCTATAGGAAAGCGGCATGACCACGGACTTGAACATGACCCACGCGGCTTTGCAGTAGCTCAGGATATTCAGGCGAATGACCGGGAATTTCAGGGCTTCGAAGGCCTGGACCAGTTCGCGCAGGGTCGAGGCCACATGCCCGCTGACAAGGCTCAAATGCAGGAGCTTATAGGTCGCGTACGAATATTCCATCTGGTTCAAACGCAGCTGCTTCAGTTCCTTATAGATCTGAGCCGCTTCCGCATAATCCCTTTGCGCGAAGAGGATATCGGCGAGGCTGTGCAGGATGGTTTTCTGCGCCTGCACCGTGGCTGTGGATTCATTGTGCCAATGACGGACCAGAACGCGGGCGTTCGCATAGTAACGCTGCGCGGTCAGGAAAGCTTTGACCTCGATGGCTTTCGCGCCGGCCCGCATATTATAGACCAGCGCCTTTTCCACCATCTTCTGATCCGATGCCATGTCCTCGGGCAGGGCCTGATAGAAATGATGGGCCAGGGTAAAGATGGTCTGGGCCCGGCCCTCGCTCGGGCTCTGCTCCAAGCGCAGGGCCACCAGCCGATGCAGCTCGCAGCGCCTTTGCAGGGGAATGGTATCCAGGATCATTTCGCGGATGCTGCGATGCGTGAAGGCGAAGGCCCGCGTTTTCGAGCCGGTGACAGGATCCTGGCTGCGGGTCACGAGGCCATTGGTAAGGGAGAACTGCAGCACCTGCATCACGCTTGAGTCATTGAACTGCTGCTGCACGCGCAGGGCATCGGCCGTGAAATGCATCCCGACGATAGCCGCGACTTCGAGGATCCGCCGATCACTGGCTTCCATCTCATTCAAGCGGTTCAGGGTAAGGTCGATGGAATTCGACTGGATTTCCGCCTTTTCGATCTCGTTCAGATTAAAGCGCCAGTAGCCCTCATCATCGAGGCTCAGAAGTTCCTGCGCCACGAGACTGCGATGCAATTCCAGAAGATAGAGCGGATTGCCTCCGGTTTTTTTCTGCAGGAACGCGAGGAACTGGGGATCCATGCTCTGCGAAAGATTGAGGATCGACCGATTCAAGCGTGCGACATCATCCGCCTTCAAGGTCGCAAGCTCGATCTCGGAATAACGGCGACGCAGCTTGCTGAATTTGGCTAAAAACCCTTGGAAATTGGCCCCTTCATCGTCACCGAGGGGTCGGTGGCCGATGATCAGGAAAAAGCGCTGCGAGTTATTGTGGCTGAAAAAGCGATCGATCAGTTCGAGGCTCTTGTCATCCACCCACTGCATATCATCGAAGAAGAAGGCAACCGGCTCCGAGTCGCTCGCAAGGCAGCGGGTGAAATCGGAGAAGGCCTTGGCAAAGTCATTGAAATCGAACTCGCGCTCCTGCTCCAGGCCGTTGCGCACATTCTCGTCGTCCTGCTCTTCATCCAGATAGGGCTTGAGACCCTGAACGATCTGGGCCACCATGGGCGCGGTCGGGCCCAGAAGGGTGCGCACCTTTCGTTTGATTTCCTCCGCTTCCACGGCCTGGGTTTTGTGCACATGAATCAAATACTCATTGAAACCGTTGGCCAGGGCGTTGAAGGGAAGGTTGTTCTCATGCCGCGAAAAGCTGGTGCTGATGTAACGAATCCGATGCCGGGCCAGATAGCCCCTGAATTCCTTGAGCAGTCGGGTCTTGCCGGTTCCCGCGGGACCGCGGATGACAGCGAGCCGGCTGCGGCTGTTTTCCTTGGCGATCGCGTTGTAGTTGCTGACCAGGTTTTCAAATTCCTCCTGGCGGCCCACCATTTCCATGTTGCTCGGCAGGATGTTCAGGCGATCATAACGGCCCAGTTGAAAGCGATGCTGGGTGCGGCCTGAAGCCAGGATCTTCCGCACGCGCTGCAAATCGACGTGCAGTCCGAACGCTGTCTGATAGCGATCTTTGGGATGCTTCGCGACCAGCTTCATCACGATATCATTGACGATAACCGGGATGTCCGGCCGCAGGGCTGTCAAGGGTTCCGGGGCCGCGTGGGCATGGTCGCGCGCCAGCTTTTCCCGCGTATTGCCAAGGAAGGGCGGACGACCGGCCAGCACTTCGTAGAGCATGCAGCCCAAGGAATAAAGATCCGCGCGGTGGTCGATGGGCGCATCCAGGTACTTGCTGTTCTCGGGCGCCATATACAAAGGGGTTCCGGCGATATCCAAAAGACTGTCGTCGCTGGAATAAAGATCGAGTTCGGTGAGGTGCGCGATTCCAAAGTCGAGCACCTTGACGACAAGGCTTTCATCACTGTCCGCCGTGCGTTCGATGATGATGTTCTGCGGTTTGATATCGCGGTGGATGATGTTCTTCGCATGGGTGTACTCAAGGGCGGAGGAAACCTGCAAACCCAGCTGGAAGAAGAACTCCAGGCCTTTGCGACCACCCTTGGTCAGCGATTCTTTCAGGTTGTGGCCCTGGGCGACTTCCATCACGATGTAATAACCGCTGATCGAAGCGTTGCCAGGCGAGCGATCCGGTTGGTAAAGTCCCAATTCGTGGAAGGCGATGATGTTCGGATGGCGAAGACGACTCATCAGGGCGGCTTCCCGCTGGAAGCGCAGAACGTCTTCGTAATCGAGGCTGTCCCGTTCGATGACTTTGATGGCCACCTGCTGCGAGGGGTCGGCAAAAGGAATGGCACTATAGACGCGACCCATCCCGCCCCCACCGATTTCCCCGGTGATGCAGTAGCGATCGGCTATATTTGTACCCACCCAAAGACTATGCCGGCTCACAGATAAATCCTCTCTTTTGCCGAAACGACCTAAAAACCTCCCCGATTGTCACTGGTCCTGACTGGTTTTTCGGCGAAAGGACGAAAGTCCTTAAGGTCGGGAATTTTTCCTGCTAGAAAAGTGTGGACGCTTGTTGCCCCAGTTACTGTTTCTGGATCAAGAACTCGGAAGGAACGCTATGTCAAGTTTGGCAGGTCAATCAGAAGCCCCGGTGAACAAAAACTTTTTTTTGGACAGGCGGCATACCAAGATCATCGGCACGCTCGGTCCCTCGTCGTCGACCTATGAGGTGCAGAAACAACTGATTGAAGCGGGTTTGAACATCGCCCGTTTGAACTTTTCCCACGGCGATCACGATACCCACGCCCGGAATATCGAATCTATTCGACGCGCCAGTGCAGAGCTGGGTCGTCCCGTTGCCCTCTTGCAGGATTTGCAGGGTCCCAAAATTCGTGTGGGCCGTCTGATCGGCGGTCAGATGGAAATTCAAAGCGGCGAAACCTATCGCCTGCGTTATGGCGTCGAGCAGGATGACCCCAAGGTCATTCCCATCGACTACCGCGGCCTGGTTCACGACGTTAAAGTCGGCCAGCGCGTGATGATGGATGACGGCCTCCTGATTCTTCAGGTTCACGCCGTGCATGATGATTCCGTGACGGTTCGCGTGGAAGACGGCGGCCTTTTGAAAAACCGGAAGGGCGTGAACTTCCCGGATTCGAAACTCTCCCTGCCGGCCATGACCGACAAGGACAGCAAGGACCTTCTCTTCGGGATCGCCAATCGCGTTGACTACGTGGCGCTTTCCTTCGTGCAGGATCCTGCGGATATTTACCAGATCAAGGCGATGATCAAAGCCCTCGGTTCGGATGTTCCGGTCGTGGCCAAGATCGAAAAGCTGCCGGCTTTGGAGCTGATCGACGAAATCGCCCGAGCCGCCGACGCCTTGATGGTCGCGCGTGGTGACCTGGGCGTGGAAGCCAACGTCGAACGCGTACCGAATCTTCAGAAAAAAATTATTGCGGCCGCAGCCCGTGCCGGCAAGCCTGTGATCATTGCCACCCAGATGCTGGAATCCATGATCACCAACCCACGCGCCAGCCTTGCAGAAGTTGCGGATGTGGCGAACGGTGTGCTCGACGGCGCTGACTGCCTCATGCTGTCGGGTGAAGTGGCGAGTGGCCGTTATCCTGTCGAAGCTGTGAAACGCATGGCCACCATCATTGAGCAGGTGGAAAATTGGACCTTGAAACGGCCCTCGCGCTTCGACATGGTCGAGGCTTTGAATCAGCCGGAAACCTGGGAAGTGAACGAAACCGTCGCGATTTCCGCCTGTGAAGCGGCTGATACTTTGAAGGCGAAGGCCATCGTGTGTCTGTCCCTCACCGGATCCATCGCACGTTCGATTTCGAAATGGAGGCCGAGCACGCCGATCATCGCGATCAGCCCAAGGGCTGATGTCGCAAGGCGTCTGTCCCTGGTTTGGGGCGTGCACGGCATGCCCAACCAGGCCTTTTACAATACGGATACGCTGCTGCAGAATCTGCCCGTCGTCCTGAAGGAACTAGGCATTGTGGAGTCGGGGGATGTAGTGGTGATCACGGCAGGTATCCCGATCAATCAGATGCGGCCGTCCAATATGATTAAAATCAACCGGATACCGTAATATCATGCCGCTGACCATGTTTCTGCCGTTGCGCTTGCTACGGTAGAGCATGACGTCAGCGCCCTTGATCAGATCATCCGACTTGCCTTCGAATCCAGGATCCACCCAGCACATACCAAAGCTGCCCGTGAGTTTGATCGTGTACTGCTCTTTTTTGAAGACGCTGCGCATGATCAGATCCTGGATGCGTTCGGCTATTTCCCACACCGCGGAGACCGACTGCGAAGGCACGCAGACGATGTATTCATCCCCACCATAACGGGCGGCGACCGCATCTTTTCCCAGCACACCGGAGTGCGCGATCAGGCGACCGACTTCACCGATCACAAAACTGCCCACGAGGTGATTCGCACTGTCATTGATCTTCTTAAAATGATCCAGGTCGAGCATGATCACGCCCAGACCGTAATCACCCTGCCGACAGCCTTTGACAAGCTTTTGATAGTCGATGTTGAAGGCCCGCATGTTGCTGAGGCCGGTCAGCTCATCGGTGAGGCTCAGCATCTTCAGCCGGTGATTCACCGAACGCAGGCGGTCAGTCATCGCTTTGAAGCGGAAGACCGAATTCACCCGGGCCACGAATTCGCGATCCGAGGACTTGCCATCAATAAAATCATCACCGCCGTGATTGAGGACCTGCTCAAACACGCGGTCATCGTTTTGAACCTCCTGACTGAAAAAGACAAAACCCGTGTGTCTGTCTTTTTCCCCAGTGCGAATGTCCCTGCAGAACTGAAGACCTTCTTCACCGCCGTGATCGAGGTCGATGACGACCAGATCCGGATGCAGTTTATGGAAAACCTCAGCCGCCTGTTCACCGCGCGTGGCGCTGACGACGTGATCTATGCGATAGAGCGAATCTGGGTTATGATAGTGACGTGGATCGGCGAAGACCGTCCACAGCCGACTGGGTGTACCCGAAGCCGCTTCGATGATCAGAACTTTCATCGATTTTTTGCCAGGTTGCTTCACAGAATACCTCAAAGTAAAGCTGGGCCACCACCTTTCTTGAGATATCGGCCATGCTGCTATTTGTTTAAGGTTTTTTTAAAAGTTTGAGTAAGTCTTGGAAAGATCATTGGTCTTCCGTCAAATGCTGAAAGGCTTTGCAAGGCTCATCGGATCCTGCTTTCCAGGTCCGCTGCGTTTCGCGCTCTAACCCAGAAAAATAAATGACGAATCCAGGAAAAAAGAAAAACTTACTCCATGTAAGAAGCCGAAAGCTGTGGCAGCGCTTGAAAAACGGCTGGGCCGCGCTCCGTGACCGCGCGGGCGCCAATGAATGGCCCGCCTGGCTTGCTCTGGGCGGCGGCAAAACCCGCCGGAATCTGCTCCTGGCCCTGGGGGCCGTCGGGCTCGTATTCCTCGGTACGCTGGTCTGGGTTGGCCTTTGGCTGCAGCAAACCGGGGTCCTGCATCTCGATCAATCACGCCTTACCGTAATTATTGATTACAAGCATTCGGATAACTCGCTGGTCTATGACCGCAAAGGCGAGAAGATCGGTGAGTTCTTCAGCGATTATCACGTTTTCGTGCCTTATGAAAAAATCCCGAAGCAGCTGATCGAAGCGGTCTTGGCTGTCGAGGATCGGCATTTTTTTGAGCATCACGGCATCGATTTTCGCGGCATTCTGCGGGCGTTTTTAGCGTCGATGCGCAGCGGCGGCTTCACGCAGGGGGGATCGACTCTCACCCAGCAGGTCGTGCGGAACTTTCTTTTGAGCCCCGAGAAAACTTTTGAACGAAAGATCAAGGAAGCCATCCTCGCGATTCAGTTGGAACGGCATCTGAGCAAGGAAAAGATCCTCGAAATCTATCTCAATGCTCTTTTTCTGGGACAGGGCGCCTATGGAGTGGGCGCGGCTGCGGAAAGGCATTTCGGCAAGTCTCTGGATCAGCTGGAAACCCATGAATTGGCCCTGATCGCAGGGCTTTTCCAATCCCCGAGCCGCTATAATCCGCACAAGGCTCCTGAACAGGCCAAGCGCCGGCAGAAGCAGGTTCTGAAAGCCATGGTTCACGCCGGCTTTATTACCAGCGAGCAGTTCAAGGTCGCCCGCAAAAAAAACCTCGTTTTCAAGTCCCAGAGTCAGCTGAACACGACCTTCGCCCCTTATTTCATCGATGCGGTTCAGGAGCAGACCGAAAAGCTTCTGACGGGCGACGTGCGGGGGCGCGGACTTCGCATTTACACGACCCTGGATGTGAAACTGCAGGAGGACGTGAACAAGGTCGTCGATTCATCGAGCGACATCTTCAACGGGGCGGTTAGCAAACTCGTGAATGTTCCGACAGGCGCTCCGAAAATCGTGGAAACCGCGGCCGTCGTGCTCGATCACAAAAGCGGTGATGTGCTGGCCATCGTCGGTGGACGCGACTATGGCCGCTCGCAGTTCAATCGCGTGCTGAAGGCCAAGCGGGCTCCGGGCTCATCATTCAAACCCGTGGTCTATGCCCTGGCTCTGCAGTCCGGCATGAAATGGTCAGATATGTTTTATGTCGGGCCGGTCGTGATCCAGGACTACCGTCCGCGCAACTATGCGGGTGAATATCTGACGGAAGCCACGCTTTATAGTGCATTCTATCGCTCCATCAATTCCCCGGTTATTGAGATCGGCTATCGACTCGGCACCAAACGCGTGATCGAACTGGCCAAAAAAATGGGTGTGAAGACCGAACTGAAAAATCAGGCAGGAACCCTGCTCGGTGGATCGGAAGTGACACCGATGGATATGGCCGCTCTGTATGCAACGATCGGCAACGGCGGCGTCCAGGTGGATCCGCGCATGATCCTGAAGATCACCGATCGGGACGGCACTGTGCTTTATGAGGCGCCGCCGCCTCCGAAAAAACCCAAGCGCGTTCTGCCCGAGCAGGTCAATTACCTTCTGACCGATGCGATGCGCGCAGTTTTCAAATACGGAACAGCCAATAAGTTTGCCGAGATGGGAGACTTTGCCGGTGGCAAAACGGGAACGACGGATGACGCCAAGGATAACTGGTTCTGCGGCATTACCTCGAACCTGACCGCCATTGTCTGGGTCGGCACGGATAATAACCTCGCTTTCAGTGGAACCGTGGCAGCCAACACGCTGGCGCTTCCGGTCTGGGCCCGGATCGTGCACAAGGCGCGGCAGCGTTATCCAGGCGAGGATTTTGTGGTGCCGGAAGGCATCACGACGGTGAAGGTGAATTCGCAGTTCGGATATCTGGATCCGGGCGGCATTGATATGAGTTTTATCGAAGGACGGGAACCCAAGCGGATGGAATCAGCCCTCTCGGTGGTCCGGGAGACAGGCAATTTCCGCGATTTTTTGGATCGCTAAACACATGCCGGTTCGCTTCTTGCTGCTTCTGTTCGCCTGCTGGAGCTGGCCGCTGGCCGCCCAGAATAATGCCGCTGAACAAAGCGCTGTCAGTGATGATAGCGAACTTTGTCTGAAACTGTTTCAAAAAACGGTCATGGCCTTTCAGGAACTGAATCGCAAACTGCCGCCGAACACCATGGTGCCCCACAATTCCCCTTTGGTGCCGCTGCTCGGTCTGCAGCCTGATGATTGCAGTCAGCCGGGAACCATGGCGCTGATTGAAAAAGCCCTCGGTCAGCACAGTGGCCGCGTGGCGCTTCTTCTGCCCTTCACCAAAATGCCGAAGGCCGTCGGCCAGGAGCTTTTACGCAGCGTTCACAGCTGGATGCAGAGCAAAGGTTTGAACCCGGGCCGCCTTATCATCTGGCGTGATACCGAAGGCAATCGCGAGAAATTGGAAAGGCAGCTGGCGCAGGTCGTCTGGCAGCATGGGGCCTCGATCATCATCGGCGGTCTTTTTCAGAATGAAGCGCCCTTTCTGACCCAATGGGCGGATCGTCTGCGGATTCCTGCGATCATACTCAATCGCAAACCGGAAGGCATCGTCAGCAAATATACCTTTTACATGGGGCCCGACTATAAGCTCCTGGCTTCGGGTTTGACCCGCTATGCCCTGAGTCGCAACATGAAACGCATTGCGATCATGAGTCCCCAGTTTTCCCATGATGAGGCGCTGGTCGCCGCCTTTCGCGCCCAGGCGCAGCATCTGCAGATCCAGATCACTGGGCCTTTGATCTATAATCCTGCGGATTACGCGTCGATTGATGGCATTCTGCGCAAGCTCTTCCACATAGATGATGAGGCTCGGAATCAGGAGCTTTTGGACCTTGTGAACAAGAGCAAGGAAGCCGCCGAGGAGCTAGGCGTTCCCTTTGATCCGAAGACTCTGGTGCTGCCGCCCGTGATTGATGTCGATGCGATCCTGATTGCCGATCATTTCAAAAATGTGCGGCACCTCAGCAAGGTACTGGCCTTTTACGGTGTGAAGCGGCTGCCTCTGCTCGGCATTCCCAAGTGGCGAGCTTATGAATTGATTGATCCGCCCGATGAAAACCTCGTGGGCTCCGTCTTCGTCGATTACCTTGGGAGCTATAAGCAGCTTCCCTATGGTATTCAGGCTCCGACTGTGGACAAGGAATACTTTGCAGAAGGACCCGCGGCGGGTTCCGTCGACCTGCGACTTGTCGTTCATCATGCTTTATTCTCGGCGCTGCAGGCGCTGGCCGGTCCCCGCAGCCCGCGCTTTGCGATCTATAAAAAGCTCGAAACGAGTGCCGGGCCGCGCGAGAGTTTTCTGTCCGGCCCTCAGATTTTCCGCAGCGATCACAGCGCGAACTGGCCTACATTTCTATTCGGAGTCGGCGCCGGTTCCATCTCCATCCTGCAAACCTGGAACCCTTTAACAGGTCCGGCCCGCACCAGCTCTACGCGCCCCTGAAGCATAACCTGAACTCAGAGCTGAAACAGAAGGTGGAGATTCGCCGTCCCACCGCGCAGATCCTCGCTGCCGAGGCCGAGCACCTGAAGGCCATTCAGATAGCGATAGGAAACACCGGCGCCGATCTGCATCCAGGGCGTGATATTCACACCGACACCAACTTCAGGTTCGATCACAAATAGAAGGCGGCTCGTGTGGGAACCCTGGGCCGTTTCCACCTTGGCCTGTCCGGTTCCGACCAGCATCTGAAAATAACCCTCCGTGATGCGATCGCCTTCCGGTGGATCACCGAAGACCACGCCGCCGTAACTCAATTCATAGGAAATATTCGAATCAAACTTCGTCGATCCGCTGCGATAGTAGGCCAAAGCCAGCTGCCGCTCGCCGCCCTCGCTCAGACCAAAACGGAAACCGTGAAGACGCAAAGTTTCGTCCCCCGGATTGGAATACTTGCCGGTCAATTCCAAAAAAGGACTCAGGCTTCCGCGTGCAAGCCCTTCACTGATGGACCCGGAACGGGCCTCATCTTCAGCGAATGCGGTTCCATTCAAAAGTCCTGTCAACAGGAAGACACAGGTCAAGAGGCGCATGGTGTTTCATCTCCCATAAAGAAACAGCCCCACGATAGACGTGGGGCCGGCTCTTTGTCAATGACGGGGATTTTCCACACAGCGTATCAAAGATCATCCACATCCGTGATGAAGCTGGCTTCGGCGCAGCTGCCCTGCTTTTTCACGGCGGGCGGCAGGTCCGAATCGCATACGGAGGCCCCCTTCACGAGAGATCCTTCAAGATTGGCGTTACGAAATTTCGCCTGCGTAAGGTCAGCATCCAGAAGTCGCGCGCCACGCAGATCAGCGTTGACAAAAGAAGCGCCCAGAGCATTGATCCTCTGCAGGTTGGCCTGCGAAAAATCCGCCTTATCACAGCGGGCACTCATAAGATTGGCATGACTAAGATTGGCGCGTGTCAGGCGCGTGCCTTCCAGCTGAGCGCCGGAAAGATTCGCTTCCAAAAGCAAGGCCATTGTGAGGTTGGCTCCACGCAGATCCACCGAATCCAGGTTGGCTCGATTCAGGTTGACCCCGGTAAGGTCCGCGCCTTTCAGTATGCTGCTGGTCAGATCGAGTCCCGTCAGAACCTGGCCTTTCAAATCCGTCCCGGAAAGATCGGTTTCAAAGAAGTTGGCTTCGCGCAGCTTGGCTCCGGAAAGCTTGGCATTCATCGCCTTGGTTCCATTCAGCTGCGCGCCCTTGAGGTCCGCATCGCGAAGATCGGCCTTGATAAGTTTAGCGTCCGTGAAAATCGTTCCACGCAGATTGGCTTTTTGCAATTTCGTGCCGGTAAGATCGGCTTCGGAAAAATCGGCCTCAGCAAGGTTCGCGCCGGTGAAATCCGCGCCGATCAGATTCGCGCCTTTGAAAACGGCGTGACTCAGATCACGACCGGCGAGGCGCACGCCGCGCAAATCCGCCTGTTCAAAGAGCACGCTGCGCAGGTCAAGGCCGGTCAGAGCTTCCCCTTGGAGCTTGCAGCCCTTGCAGTTGCGGGTATCCAGTATGCGGGATTTGGTTTCGGCATCAAGGGCAAGAGTGGGAAAGGCCCATGCACTTATTATTAGGCCCAGCAGTGTCTGCACCCATTTTTGGCTGCCTGTTTGGGCTTTCATCATTGTGTCCTCAGCTTCTCTAGTTCGGGTTTTTGGCCCTATGGCCGCTCATGCCTCCCTATCGGCGTCCGAACGGACCTGTAAAAAAAATCCGGGGATCCTCCTTTTTTCCGGCTTTTACGCGCCGGATTAAAGTTTTGGGAAATTTTCGCGACAGAAGAATTATTTCGGAGAAGCAGATTCTTTCGCGACGTCCAGAGCCTGCGTCTTCTCAAGACCCAGGCTTTTCAGGTAAGGCCGCAGCTGATCAATGCTGGCATCCAGCCTTGTAAAAAGAATTTTTCGCAGAGGCTGCGGCGCTGTCGCTTCCGTTCCCAAAAGGCTCATGACCCGCTGGGCGATAGCGGAACCCGAATCGACAAGGGTGATGCCAGGCAGCACGGCTTGCAGTTCGTCAGGGACCAGGGGAAAATGCGTGCAGCCCAAAACGATGGTATCCGGGATCGGCGTCGCATCCAAAAAAGGCTGGCAGATGGTTTTGAGTTCACCCAGGGGCAGCGCCTCGCCGCGCAGTTTACGCTCGACGAGCTCCACCAGCCGCGAACTGCCTACGCGCACGACATGGCAATCCTTGGCAAAGTCTTGAATCAAGCCATCGGTATAAACGCGTTTCACGGTTCCCGGCGTCGCCAGAAGTCCTATGACCCGATTTTTGCTCAAAGCCGCAGCGGGTTTGATGGCCGGAACCACACCGACAACGGGAAAGGAGACTTCCGAGCGAATCTGCGGCAGCACGATGGTACTGGCTGTATTGCAGGCGATGACCAAAATCTTCGGTGTATAAAGCTGCAGGGCCTCGGCAATCACCGCGCTGACGCGCTGCTGAAGCCATTCTGGAGTTTTGTCGCCATAAGGCAGGCCGGCGTTATCCGCGACATACACAAAACTCAGCTGCGGACGCAGCCGCAGGATTTCATGAAGGACACTCAGTCCCCCCACTCCGGAGTCAAAAATAAGCGCATCGATCGCGTGTTTGGTCGGGTTCATGAGTCTCACTGCGCAAAAACGTCATTGCCCTTATCATACGTAAAATCCGTTGCTCTTGGAAGGCAAAGTCTCCAGAATGAAGAGCGGATCAACCCCTTGTGAGGCGCATGTGCTGGCGGAAATTCGCCAACAACTCCGAAACTTGCCCCCCGGACTGCGCACACGTTTCGCGCCCAGTCCGACCGGCTATCTGCATCTCGGCCATGCAGCTTCGGCGGTTTTTGTCTGGGGCATAGCCCAGGCCATCGACGCCGAAATCGTTCTGCGCATCGAGGATCACGATCGGGGCCGGGTTCGCCCTGAATACGAAAAAGCCATCATCGAGGATCTGCTCTGGCTCGGCCTGATCGCAAAGCCGACGTTTTTCCGCCAGAGCGATCACTGGGATCGTTATCAAAATAAAATGGAAGACGCGCGCGCCCGCGGGCTGGTGTATGCATGCACCTGCAGTCGGCGTGAGATTCAGGAGCGCACAGGGGAAGATTCGCGGGAAGAGCTGCGCTATGACGGTCATTGCCGTGACCTTAACCATCCCGATCATCAGGCGGGCCTTAGAATTCGAATGGAACCGCAGGATCTTTCCTTCACTGATCTTTGGACCGGACCTCAGGGGCAAAAACCCAGTGAGCAATGCGGGGATGTCTTGATTCGCGATCGCGACGGCTATTGGACTTATAACTTTGCCGTGAGCATCGACGATGCCGCCGAGGACATCGACCTTATCATCCGGGGTCAGGATCTTTTATCCGCCACAGGACGGCAACTCCAGTTGCGTTCGATTTTTGCTATTACAAAACCGCTTCGTTTCATACATCATCCTTTGATCTGGGAAAGTCCCGAACGGAAATTATCCAAACGCAACGGTTCGACCAGTCTGCGCCACCTGCGCGAGCAGGGGCATTCCGCCGCGATGATTCTGGGCCAGGCCGCCCATTCCGTCGGTCTTTTGCCAAAGCCCGAACCTGTCGCGGCCCACGAACTGAAAGGGCTCTTCGCATGAAAGAAAATAAAATCATTGAGCAGCTGACTCGCCAGTGCCCGGATAATGCCAGCGTCAAGCTCGGCATCGGTGATGACAGCGCGGTCCTGCGTCCGAGCGAACGCGACCAGCTTGTCTGTGCGGATATGCTGATGGAAGGCGTGCATTTTCTGATCGACGCTCATAACATCGAAAAGATTGGCCATAAGGCACTGGCGGTGAATCTTTCCGATATCGCCGCGATGGGTGGAGAAGCGTTGTCCGCTTATATCTGCCTCGCGCTGCCACGGGCACGGGCTGAATCACGCTTTATCGAGCGGCTCTATACGGGCTTTGCCCAGCTCGCTCAGAGATTTCAGGTCGCCATTGCTGGTGGGGATACGAATATCTGGGAAGGCCCGCTGGTGATATCGGTGACGGTGGTCGGGGCCGTTCATGAAAAAGGCGCGATCACCCGCCGCGGTGCGCAGATCGGTGATGTGGTGATGGTCACGGGTGAATTGGGCGGCAGCATCGAAGGGCATCATTTGGATTTCATGCCGCGGCTTCATGAAGCCAAGGTTCTGATGGATGGCTGCACGCTGCACAGCATGATCGATGTTTCCGATGGGCTGGGAAAAGACCTGCGCGATATCTGTCGACAGAGCGGTGTGGCTGCGGTTTTGGAAGCCGAGCGTCTGCCTTTGCGCGCGCCGCTTCGGGCCATGCCTCAGGCGGAAGCCCTGCATCATGCCCTGGCCGATGGTGAGGATTTCGAACTCTGTTTCACCTTGAGTGAGAAGGAAGCCGAGCGTCTGGAGGCGCGAGCTGATGTCCGCTGTTATCGCATTGGCCGCATCACTGCGGGCGAGGGACTTTACTGGGGGCATGGGCTGCAGAAAGGTGAAGCCATTCATGCCGTAGGCTATGAGCACGGAAAGGGGCCGGCATGAAAGGTCCCGGACTGCACGAGAGTTTCGAGGATTACCTGGAGCGCTGCTGGACGCAGCAGCTGGTGCGCGAGGCGCATGAGGCGCTGTCCTATTACCGTATCCGCATACCGATGCCGGTCTTTTTTTTGACGCGTGATAGTCAGCGCTATGGAGTGTTCGATCCGCTGCATTACAGCATCGGCATGAGCCGCGTCCTGATTGAAAAGCATCCTTGGGATTTGGTGCTGGAAGTCCTGAAGCATGAACTCGCCCATGCCCTGGTGTTTCAACAGTACGGGCATGATGATAGCGTGCACGGGGAATTTTTCGCCAAGGCCTGTGAACGCCTTGGCGTTGCACCGTGGGCCCGTCATGCGACGATCGAATTGGATCCGGCGGCGGCCATGGCCGCGCATCGCGAGCTGGATCCTGAAGAGGAAAAACTTCTGAGGCGGGTCGAAAAACTTTTATCCCTGGCCGCCAGCGGCAATGAAAACGAGGCCAGCCTTGCCATGCAAAGAGCGCGGGAGCTTTGCGCGCGGCATCATCTGGAGTCCCTCGCGGCGCATAAGAAGCAGGACTACACCTATGTGGTCGTGCATCATCGCAAAAAGCAGATCGCGACCTGGCAGTGGAGCATCTTCAATCTTCTGAATGAATATTTCTTTGTCAGCTGCATCTCGCGGAATCTTTTCGATGCCAAGGACCTGACGCATTATAAAGTCGTCGACATCATGGGCACGCGCGAGAACGTGCAGATGGCCGAGTATGCCTATTGGTTTTTGTATCAGCAGCTGCCCTTGCTCTTCGATCAATTCCGCAAAGGCAAAGGGATTCAGCCCCGGAATGCGCGCAACTCCTTTTATATGGGGGTCCTGCGCGGCTTTGCGGAGAAGCTTAAAAAACAGCAAAAGGAAATGGCCCAGAACACTGAAGCGCGGAAGCAGACCGAACTCGTCCTGGTCGCCGAGGCCGAACTGCAGGATTTCGTACGCGTGCGTTTTCCGTCCATCACCGGCGGCAGCGGCCGCAGCGTGAGCGTTTCGGAAGAGGCGTATAATTCCGGGAAGGATCGCGGCCGCGAACTCACTCTGCATCGTGGTATTCATCAGCAGCACTCAGGTGGTGTCAGGCTGCTGCGCTGATTATCGCCGTCCGCATCAGCAACACACTGGTGCCAGGGCTGCTGCGCTGATTATCGCCGTCCGCATCAGCAACACACTGGTGTCAGGGCTGCTGCGCTGATCACTGCCCATGCTCTGGACAGACAGGCCGGAGCGCTCTTTTCCGTTTTACCAGCCAGCCTCATTCCTTAGCGCCCCTTTTTCCGTGGAACAACTTTTGTAAGCTCATGCACCAAGCCTCAAACATTTCACGAATTATTTCCCCAGGTAAGAGGAGTGGGCATGAGTATCGCGAAAGTTCCAGCCGGTCGTGGAGCAGCCTGGATTGGTCAATCCATCAGTCTTGTCACCGCCCGCCCCGTCGCATGGATCGGCGGCACAGCGGTGGCGATTGGTTTGAACTTCACCCTTGGCTGGATTCCTGTCATAGGCTGGATCTTGAACCAGCTGATCCAATTCCTTGTGATCATCCTCGCCTTTCATTTTGCGCAAGCGCAGATGCGCGGCGAAGACTTTGACCTGGATACCGCGCTCGATCATACGAAAAGCCGGCTCTCCCGCCTGGTCCTCATGATGGCGATCAGCACGCTCCTCTTTTTCATCTGTGCCCTGCCTGTCCTGGGCGCCCTCGTGGCCGCAGGCGGCATCGACTTTCTGATGCAGCAGCAAACCCATATGCCCGAACTGTCCTGGACCTCGAGCCTCATCATCGCCTTCGGTGGCCTTGTGAGCGGCATCGCATCCACGGTGGCCTTCGCGGCGACCTGCTTCACGACGCCTTTGATCCTGTTTCAAAATCAAAGCATCGGCAATGCCCTGCGCTTAAGCCTGAATGCTGTCCGCCGCAATCTCGGGCCGCTCCTGATTTTCACTGTCCTGATCGTCCTCTTCCTGGCGGTCTGTGCGATACCCCTTGGACTGGGGCTGATCTTCGGTTTGCCGACCGCCCTCGCATCTCTTTACGTGGTCTATGAAGAGCTTTTGGGCAAGGCCGAAGCCCTGTGATACAATGAGTTTTCAGCGCAAAAAGGAAAGCCACCGGCGATGAAAACTCTCGGCAAGATTCTGCTCGTCCTGACCTGTCTGGCTCTTTTCCTGGCCTTCGTCCGCTGGCAGTTCCGTGATTTTTCCTGGACCAGCTGCTCGAATGTCCGCCTTTATTTTCTCGGCATGGGCTGGACCGCACCGCTTTTAATCTATCTCGGTTTCGTCAGCTCATCCTTCGCCCTGGTCCCCGGCACGCTTTTGGCTTTGCTCACTGGCCTCATCTACGGCTGGGTCTGGGGCTCGGCTTTGGCGTTGGCCGGCATCAGCAGTGGGGCCATACTCGCTTTTTTCATCAGCCGAACCCTGGCGCGCGAGCCTTTCGCCAAACTTTTGCAGCATCGCAGCTGGTACATCCGCCTGCAAAGCATGCTCCGTGATAATGGGCTGGGCTTCATCATGCTCGTACGCCTTGTTCCGCTTTTTCCCTTCACAGGCCTCAATTTCGCCTGCGGACTCCTGCCGATCCGCGTGACCGATTATGTGCTGGGTTCCCTGCTCGGCATGCTGCCTGGCACCTTTGTTTACAACTATCTGGGCCATACCGGCTGTCAACTCGTCGAACCTTTGATGCGCGGGAATTTTCGCGAGGTGCATATCCCCGTCGAGCTACGCTGGCAGCTCGGTACAGCGCTTGCCTGTCTTCTTCTTTTGAGTAGCACGCCTCTTCTTTGGCAGCTGCGAAACCGCAGAAAACGCTAGTTTCATAGTGAAGATTCCAGCATAATCGCCCCCGACGGTTGGCCCAGGACTGGCAATCGTGACGTGGCGTTTGGAAAGGAATTCTCAGCATGGCTTTTGACAAGTACCTCTATTATGCGCGCTCGGTTCAATCACCCGATGTGGATGCAGCGTTTTTGGATCGTGTGTATCGCGAAATTCGTGGTCAGGAAGCCAAGGTTTTGGGCGAGGATTTCTGTGCCGCCTTTTCTCTTTGCTGCGAGTGGGCCAAACTGAATCCGGAAAAAATCGCCTATGGCATCGATCTGGATCCTGAGCCCTTGGAATATGGCCGCGCTCATTATTTGAATCTTCTGACCCCTGAGCAGCAAAAGCGCGTGCATACGCTGCAGATGGACGTCATGAATCCTGAGCTGCCGCGCGCCGACATCATCGCGCCGCTGAATTTTTCCTATTTCGGCTTTAAAAAGCGCGAGGACCTCAAGCGTTATTTTCAGGCCGCCTACAATCGCCTGAATGACAAGGGTCTTCTGATCATGGACTGCTTCGGCGGTCAATCCTGTATGGAACCCAATGAGCATGAAACCGAGTATGATGATTTCAGCTACTATTGGGACCAGGACACCTTCGATCCTTTGACCAATGAAGCGATGTTCTATATCCACTACCGCCCGAAAGGCCAGAAGAAGATGAAGAATGTCTTCACCTATGACTGGCGCCTCTGGAGCCTGCCCGAGCTGCGGGATCTTCTTGAGGAGATCGGCTTCAAGAAAGTGCACTACTACTGGGAAGGCACCGATGAAGACGGTGAAGGCGACGGCAATTTCAACAAGATCGAAAAAGGCGAGATCTGCGACAGCTGGGTCGCCTATATCGTCGGCGAAAAATAAGCTTTCCGGCAGCCCAGGTCCGCTGGGCATTATTTTCCCTCTTGGATAAACCGCATTCGGTCGATTACGAGCCTGTGGAATTCAATTCTTGACCAGGGCCTGTGATGACCGTTTTGCGCTTATGGCTCCATCGTCTGATGATGATCCTCGTCCTTCTGGTGCCATGCACCGGATGGGCCATAAGCCAGCCTTTTGTCATTCAAAAAGGTCACATGGACCTTACCGTCTGGTCCCAGCTCGAACATGCCGACTCCGTCGCGCTCATGGGGGAATGGCTGTTCTATCCGAGCCAGCTCCTTGGGCCCGGTGAGCCTTCTCCGCCGGCCACCCTGCGTGAAGTCCCCGGCGTGTGGACGACCGATGTTGGCCTGAATTATGGGACGTATAAGCTGAACATCACTCTCGGCAAGGCGCGCAAGGTGGGGCTTATCGTCCCGCGCTATACCTCGTCCTGTCGCATCTTCGTCAACGGTCAGGTCGTCTTTGAAGGCGGCACGGTGTCCACCACCCCGGCCAGCACGCAGCCCGCGCGGCAAATCGCAGTTTTACCCCTGGATCCTGCTACGAACTATGAGGTCATCATTCAGGTTTCGAACTATCTGCATGCCCGCGGCGGACTCTTTGCGCCGCCGATTTTTGGTGACTATAAAGCCCTGGTGAAAGAGGAAAACCGTCGCGCCATCACCGAGTCGGTCATCGCCGGCGGGTTTTTGGCTATAGGCGTCTATCACCTGATCCTCTTTGGTATCCGGCGGCAGCGCCTTGTGTTCTATTTCGGTATGGCCTGTATGGCGATCGCCGTTCGCATCGCCTTCACCAACTCCATGCCGGTTCGCAATTACTTCGACCTTGATTACACCAACTCCGTGCGCATTGAATACATCAGCCTCTTCCTTCTGAATCCTTTGATCGAACTCTACCTGGCCCGCATGTTTGAAAATGAATACCCCTGGAAACTCTTTAAATTCAGGCTTTTCTGCTTTGCGGCCGTGCTCGCGACCACGCTCCTTCCCATCTACTATATGACCCATGTTCTGCGATACTGCCATATGTCGCACATCATGGGGATCCTGATCTGCGTCTATACCGTGACACGGGCGAAAGCGAATGGACGCCTCGGGTCGAGTCTGATCGCCTCGGGCATCGTGATCTTCGCTTGCTTTCTACTCTGGGATGTCTACGTCTCGCTGCATGCGGGACTGACCTCCACCTACATCTTCCATTGGGGTTTTCTCATCTTTATCCTGAGTCAATCCGGGGCGATCGCCCAGGCTTATGATGATACCTTTCATAAGCTGCTCGCATCGGAAGCCGAGAAGCATCATTCTCTGGAGCAGCTCGCGAAGGTGTTCTTTCCCCATCAGATCGCGGCCATTCGTCAAAGCAGGCAGCTGGAAGAAACCATGCCCACCATCCCCGGCCAGGGCTGTGTGATTTCCTTTGATATCGTGGCCAGCTCGCGGATCAAGCACATCAAAGCCAAGGATTTTTTCCGCAAGGTTTTTGCCCGCTGTAACCAGGCCATCGCGGAAGGTTATGATGGCATCAATCTGAAATCACGCGCCTATCGCATCAAGGAAATGGGTGACGGTTTTCTCTGCTCCATCGGCTATCCCTTTCAGTCGATGACGGATAATCCCGCTCATGACGCCATCGATCTGGCCAAGGACTTCATCCGCATCCTGGCCGAGGAATCCGCCATGCTTCATACTGCGACCCCTGTGGCCTGCGGCATCGGGATCGCGCTTGGACCGATGACCGGATTTTTTCCCGAGTCCGGGACCAAGGAATATGACATCTATGGTCTGCCCATCGTCCTTGCCACGCGCTATGAAAGTCTGCGCAAGAGTCTTTTTGAAACCGATCCTTCGGGCAGCGTCATCATCATTCAGGAGCTGGTCTATCAGAGTCTGGATCCCTCGCATCGCGACGGCTTCGTCGCCATGAATCTGAAGGAAAGCGGCTTTGTCGTTCGGGATGATCCCGCCGCCACGCATCTTTATTACCAGATCGTTCAGACTCCTATGATGGGAGCGCCCGAAGTTTCACTGAAAGCCCTTTAGGTCTTTTTGCGAATGTCCTGCAAAACCCGGCTCGTCTTCCGCTCTTGCCTTTCTGACAAATTCCTAAACTGGCGATTTCCTGGACGCATTTCCTCAGGTTTTTTTTCATTCTGCCGAAGGCCCTAGGGCAAGGGGTTTTGTGTGATGTCTGCTCCTGGAGGAACCATGTACGCGCTGAACATAATCTTGTTGCTGATCGCTGCGGTCATGCCAGGTGCATGCAAGCACAGCACGCCTCAGGCATCAGGGACCATGCAGGATCTCAGCTCGGCGCCCAAAGGCAAGACGTATAACGACTACGGTGACTACCTGATCGATGTGAACGATCTTCTGATCATTCATGTGCAGGGGAACAAAGATATCTCGGGCCAGTATCGCGTCTCGCCCTCCGGCTACATCTCGCTGCCACTGGCCGGCATGGTACGCGCCAAGGGTCTGTCCGAGATGGCTCTGCGCGATTCGATCATGATTAAGCTGCGTCCGCATATCAATGGCCCGCGCGTGTCGGTGGCGGTCGCTGAAGCCAACAGCTACGTCGTCTACTTCGCAGGACTCGTGCAGAAACCCGGCACCATTCTTCTGGGTGGCCGCACCACGCTCTTGCAGGGACTTTCGCTGGCGGGTGGCTGGACGGATCAGAAAGCGACCCGGGTGGTTATCGTCCGCGAAACTCCGGAAGGCGTGAAAAAGCGCTTTGAATCAGACTTGGACAACGTCAGGGGCGGCAACGCCTATGTGGATAATTTTTGGCTGGAACGCGGCGATTTGGTGATCATCGAATAGAAATCGCTGGAAAGGATAGGCCTGTGAAGGGGACACATTTTTCCATGAAATTTTTGCTGAGCAGCATCCTGATGCTTCACAGTCTCACGGCTTTGGCTCAGGGCGAAGCGGATGGTGACCTGGGAGTCGATCCCGGCCTTCCGTCCGAAGCGCCTGCGACTCAGGCTCCAGCCCCAACGCCCCCGACGAGCACAAGGCAAGCGCCGAGCGCGACCCTGCCGGCTCCGGCCCAGGAAGGATTGGTGCAGCCTTATGAAGGCACCACGCCGCCGGCCACGGTCCCAATGCCGAAGACCGCACCGGCACCGAAGGCGCGACCAGCGATTAGCGGCAAGCTCGCAGAACTGAATCTGAGTGCTGAGCAGACCCAGCAGATCATAGATATTCGGCGTCAGTGGAGGCCGGATGCAGAAAAACGTCTGAAGGAGGATTTTGCCTTTCTGAAGCAGAATCTCGCCCAGGCCATGGCGGATAATTCGTCAGGCGAGGAAGTCCGTCGGCGTTTCGAACTCATGCAAAGAAAATATCTGGAGCTGCAGACGATGAAGTTTGAAAAGCTTCTGCGCATCAGGGAAGTGCTCACCCCGGATCAAAGAAAGAAATTCGCTGAACTTCGTTCACGTCCGAGCCGCAATAATAATAACGATAATGATTGAGTTTCGAAGCCTCGCGCCTGCGAGGCTGAATCCGCGGTACTGAAGCCTCGCGCCTGCGAGGCTGAATCCCCGGCGCCGAATCCTCACCGTCCGAGGGGATGAAGCCACATCAGTGAAAAAGCCCGTTCAGCTGATGCCCGAGTTTCTTCATCTTCGTCTTCAGATAATCTTCATTGAATTTATTCACCGCAGCCAAAGATGGCACGCGTTCGCGGATGACAATGCCAAGGTCCGTCAGGGCCTGGATCTTATCTGGATTGTTGGTGTTCAGAATCACTTCCTTGATCCCGCGTTGTTTCAGGATCAAAGCCGCCGCCTCGAAGCTTCTGAGGTCCGTTTCAAAGCCGAGCTGATGGTTGGCCTCGATGGTGTCGGCCCCCTGGTTCTGCAGGTGGTAGGCGCGTATCTTATTGCCGAGCCCAATACCCCGGCCTTCCTGACGCAAATAGATGATAGCGCCAGAACCACGCTTTTGAATCTCGGCCAAAGCGAGGTTCAGCTGGTCACGGCAGTCGCATTTCAAGGAACCCAGGACTTCCCCGGTAAAGCACTCGGAGTGTACGCGGACAAAGGGACAGGAATCCGGCGCAAGGTTATAACTTATTAGAATTGCTGACTCTTCCTGATTTTGATCGCGGTAGACGGTGGTCACGAAATCACCGAATACGGTCGGCAGGTTGGCTTCAGCGTACTGTGTCAAAACCAGTTGAGTTTTCAATCCCATCTTCTTCCCAAGATTGGTGAGAGCGCGGCCTAGCCTATGCAGCAGCTTGATCATTACCCCACCTCGAGTGGCCGAACGCCCGGAGCACCCTGTATAGCAGGATGGCGCTGGAACGTCAATCTTAGGCGAACCCTTGATTTTCAAACAAGGATGATTATCCCTTAACGATTCTTACACGGAAGTCATAGGCAAAAGTTGCTCAAAAAAATTTCTGCGTCACACCTTGACCCCGAAACCATCGCTCTTAAATTCCAAACAGAAGGAGCGGTGAAGCTCCATGAAAACCAAGAGAAGATAAGCATATATTAAGGAGATTGTTTATGGGCAACCTTGAGCTTTGGCGCACGGATCGCGGTCCTTTCTCCCTTCTGAGAAACTGGGACAGCATCACCAAAGAACTGGATAGCTTCTTTAACGATTTCGAAAAAACCGCAGGTGAATACCGCAGCGGTGTAAAGGATACGATGTTGAACCCAGCGTGTGACGTGCAAGAGGACGAAAAAGGTTTTCTTCTGAGCTTCGATCTGCCCGGCTTCAAAAAAGAGGACGTGAATATTGAAGTCAACGGCAATCGGCTCCTGGTCAGTGGCAAGCGCCAGCGCGAGACCAGTGCGAAGGATGCGAAGTTCCATCGCGTGGAACGAAGCCATGGCGAATTCCGCCGCGTATTCGAACTGCCTGAGAATACCAAAGGCGAAGGCGTGGAAGCGAGCTATGAGAACGGCGTTCTTTACCTCATGATTCCGAAGGCCGAAATCGAACGCCCTAAAAAGGTGGAGATCACCGAGGGCAAAGGCGGCTTTATGAAAAAGCTGGTCGGCGTGAAGACGGATGAGGAGGGCAGGAAGGCCGTGAATTCCTGATATCCCGATGAGCAGGGCGCGGCAAATGCCGCGCTCTTGTTTTTTCTGCGGCTTTCTGTCTGTTTTTACCCACAACCCCTTCCCTATCCTTTCGGCAAAATCATATTGTTCTGCGTTTAACCGCTTGAATGGACTGCAAAGACACCGATACGCCCCTTGAGACGAATTTCAAGGAGCCGGACATGCGTTACAAGGATCTGTCCATCCGATCCAAACTGCTGCTGATGACAGGGCTTACGTTGGCCTTTATCATGGCGGGCATGCTTGCAGCCTTCGCGGGAACGAAGACGCTGCAAACACGCTACAACGCGATGATTCAACAGTACGACTATCTGCAGATCCTGATCTCCAATATCAGCGATGGCATTCATAACGCGGCCCGCCACGAGCTTTCCTACATCTATACGATGAACGAAGGCAACCTGCAGGCTCGGGATTCGTCCTTCGGCAAAGTCGATCTTTACATCATGGAGATCGACGGCGTGAAGCAGGACTTCATCAAGGCCGAGGACATTCAAAAGTTCAAGGACATGGTGAACAGCTATCGAAACTCCTTCGCGCCCCTGGTCGAACGCATCAAAGCGCAGGGCGACCCCACTCTGGGCCTCAGAGGCCAGCTGGAACAGATCACCGATAGTCTCGAAAAATTATTGGCATCAGGCGGAACCGATGGCAAGGCTATCATGTACTTTGAAAACATGATTCGCTATCACGGGAACCTCGTTGCGACCCGCGAAAAAACCTTCGGCGACAAGGCCCTGGAATCGGCCCGCCTTCTGAATGCCCAGATCGCCAAAAGCGGGGTCTATGGCAGTACCCAGCGCAATAACCTGAAAGCTCAGGTCGACAGCTACATTCAGCTGGTGGGCTCGCTGTCCGCATCATACACCGAGCTTCTCGACCTTCGCGCCAAACAAAAAGGGATGCTGACCGACCTGGAAGGCGTCATGGAATCTTTGACCAATCAAATCCTGGCTCATAACGATACCGAGATCAAGGATCTGGATAAGCTCGCGCACCTGGCCGGCTGGCTCTTCCTCGCGATCTTCATCGTCATCACTGTGATCTCGGTGGGCTCCATCGTTGAATTCACGGAAATTTCCCGCTCGCTGATCGCCATCTCGCGCAAGGTCAACAAAACCGCGCTGGGCACCAAGAAAACCAGTGATTCCCTGCAAATCGCCTCGGAAAAAGTTTCGGCTGCCACCACCGAGCAGGCTTCCGCCATCCAGGAAACCGTAGCCACGCTGAATGAAATCACGGCCATGGTCAATAAGAGCGTGGAAAACGCCTCGTCCTCGGCCGAGAAAGCCACCATGAGCTTTCATATAGCCAGCGAAGGCAAGGAAGCGGTCAATCAGATGCGCTCGGCGATGAAGGAAATTCAAAGCAACATCAATGATATGACCCGGCAGGTCGATCAGAGCAATAAGCGCATCGAAAGCATCGTTCAGATCATCAACGAGATTTCAAGCAAGACCCAGGTCATCAACGACATCGTGTTCCAAACCAAACTCCTCTCGTTCAATGCCTCAGTGGAAGCCGCCCGCGCGGGTGAGCACGGCAAGGGTTTCGCCGTGGTCGCCGAGGAAGTCGGCAACCTCGCCCAGATGAGCGGTTCCGCGGCCAAGGAAATCGGCGATCTACTGTCGCGCAGCCGCGTGGATGTCGAGCAGATCATCAAGGATTCGAAGCAGCAGATGGACATCCTCGTCCGCAAAGGCGGCGAGAAGGTGAACGTCGGCGTGGATATCGCCAACCGCTGCGAAGAGATCCTTCAGGAAGTCGTGGAAAACGTCAACGGCGTGAAAAAGCTGATGGAAGAAATTTCGACCGCGGCCAAAGAGGAAGCGGAAGGCGTCAGCAACATCACGATCGCCATGAACGAGATCGACGCCACCACGCACGCCAACTCCGATATGGCCCATCAAACCATGGGCTATGCGGAAACTCTTTCCAAGCAATCGAATCAGCTGCGCTCCATCATCCGCGAACTCGACCTTCTGGTGACAGGTACGCGCGGCCTGCAAAATGCCCTGGAAAACAAGGCTCAAACCCAGCCTGTTGCCGAAGCGGCTCCAGCGTCCGAGGAAGTCAAAACCGACGAGGCGGAAACGCCATCCAACGTTGTGAAATTATCGGCGAGTCGGAAAAAGACCGGCGCGGCGACGCCCGAGGATTTTGAAAGCATGCCGATGGCGGCAGGCAGTGAGGCGGATAGCCCGGCCACCGCCCAGGTGGATCCGAACGATCCCGGTTTCGGCAAGGAATGAAAGGAGCCTCAGGGCTCCGTCCCGACGCGGGACTCGATGAATTCAATGATGGCCCCGGCGACATTCACGTCGGTGGTCTTCTCGATCCCCTCCAGACCCGGTGACGAGTTCACCTCCATCACCACAGGTCCGATCTTCGAGCGCAGTATATCGACGCCGGCCACGCCCAGACCCAAAAGCTGGGCGGCGCGAACGGCCATGGACCGTTCCTGCTCGGTGATCTCGACCTTGTGACCGCTGCCCCCGCGATGAATATTCGAGCGGAATTCCCCTTCCGCAGCCTTGCGCATCATGGATGCCACGACCTGATCCCCGACGACGAAGCAGCGAATATCACTGCCCGCGGCTTCGCGGATGAATTCCTGGACGATGATGTTCGCGTCCAGACCGCGAAAGGCTTCGATCACCGATTCTGCGGCCTTTTTCGTTTCCGCCAGCACCACGCCGATGCCCTGCGTGCCTTCCAGGAGCTTGACGACCAAAGGCGCGCCGCCGGCGATTTCGATCAGTCCCGCCACGTCCTTGGTGCTGTGCGCGCAGCCGGTCACCGGCAGATCAATATTGTCCTTGGCCAATTTCTGCAGACAGTGGAGTTTATCGCGGGAACAGGCGATCGCCGCCGAGTCGTTGACGACATAAGTCTTCATCAGTTCGAACTGGCGAACCACAGCGGTACCGTAGAAGGTATAGCTCGCGCCGATTCTGGGAATCACGGCATCGATGCCGGTCAGGATCTGATGGCCGTAGATGATCTTGGGATCCGTCGAGGTGATATTCATGTAGCAGCGGAGATAGTCGATCACGCGGACGGAATGTCCACGTTCCTCGGCGGCCTCCACCAGACGACGCGTGGAATATAGATCCCTTTTACGCGACAAAATGACAATCTTCATGAACCCTCACCCTTCCTTGCGCTTGCGGGTACCCAGGATAAATGACTTTCCGGGATGCACCAGAAGATGTTTACGAATGGCCTGCCTGCCGATCAACATACGAAATCCCATCTTGTCCCGATTGGTCAGAGTCAATTCAATATCCCAGAAACAAGGGCCAACCTGGAGTTGAGTCATGATAACAGGTCGCAGGGAAGAATGCCCGGACGAGCTGCGTACAATTCGTTCATCGTAAAGGTCGGCCTGACAAACGATAATCTTGCGACTTTGCCGTTGCAAGGGATGGACCTTAAACCGGACGACCTCGCGCCCACGGTGTTTGATCACTTCGATATCAAACGCGTGAAGGGTTGAGGTCCGGGCTCCGGTGTCGATTTTCGCCTTGATACGGTCGATGCCAAGAGCTGGCATACATACCCACTCCCGCCAGCCGACGACAAGGAGATTTGGAAACGTTTTGCTGTGTGGCAGCAGCCCTGCATGCTGTTCGAGCATGGCTTGTCTTATCCTCTCGTCACGACGATAGGTTCGGTATAGTATGGACCCCACTTTGGAAAGTCCGCAGCTTTGTCCCAATACCTTCAGTATCCCGAAATGCGTAATTTATGCAACCCGGGGAAAAATTTTGAAGGGGGACGTTGACAGTGCCGGTATTCATCTTAACTTATGAGCTGAATTAGAGAACATTCGGGCTCCGTTTTTTTCTGGGAGGAAAGTTCGATGAAAGTTAGACCTTTGCAGGACCGAGTCGTTATCAAGCCCTTGACTGCTGAAACCAAGACAGCCAGCGGCATCATCATTCCCGACAATGCGCAAGAAAAGCCTGTCGAAGGCCAGGTCATCGGTGTCGGCAACGGCCGCGTTCTCAAGGATGGCAGCGTGGTGAAACCCGACGTGAAAGTCGGTGATCGCGTCCTTTACTCGAAATATGCCGGCAACGAGATCAAGATCGACGGCGTTGATCATCTGATCATGCGCGAAGAAGATATTCTGGCGATCGTTGACTGAACCCTTCACACCACCATCACATAGATACTCAAGGAGTGCTGATGAGCGCTAAAATGATTAACTTTGGAACTGCTTCCCGCGAAGCCATGCTGAAAGGCGTGGATACGCTGGCTAACGCTGTCAAAGTCACCCTGGGCCCCAAAGGTCGCAATGTTCTGATTCACCGCTCTTTTGGCAGCCCCCTTATCACCAAGGACGGCGTGACTGTAGCCAAGGAAATCGAACTCGAAGGCAAATTCGAAAACATGGGCGTTCAGCTCGTGAAAGAAGTCGCCTCCCGTACTGCTGACGCAGCAGGTGACGGTACGACCACCGCTACAGTTCTTGCTCAGGCTATTTTCCGTGAAGGTTCCAAACTTGTGGCCGCTGGTCACAACCCCATGGAACTCAAGCGCGGTATCGACCAGGCTGTCGCGGCTCTGGTGAAACATATCGAAGGCCAGGCCAAGCCCTGCGACACCCGTGATGCCGTGACTCACGTCGGCAGCATTTCCGCGAACAACGACAAGGAAATCGGCACCATCCTCGCCGATGCCATGGAAAAAGTCGGTCGCGACGGCGTTATCACTGTCGACGAAGCCAAGGGCACCGAAACTGTCCTGACCGTCGTGGAAGGGATGCAGTTCGATCGCGGTTATCTCTCGCCTTATTTCGTCACCAATGCCGAGCGCATGACTGTGGAATTGGAAGACGCCTATATCCTCATGAGCGAGAAAAAAGTCTCGAACATGAAAGAACTCCTTCCTGTTCTGGAAAAAGTCGCGCGTCTGCAGAAGCCCCTCGTCATCATCGCTGAAGATATCGAAGGCGAAGCCCTCGCCACCCTCGTGGTCAACAAACTCCGCGGCGTTCTGAAGATCGCAGCTGTGAAAGCACCTGCCTTCGGTGATCGCCGCAAAGCCATGCTGGAAGATATCGCGGTTCTGACCGGCGGCACCCTGATCGCTGAAGACCTGGGACTTAAGCTGGAAAACGCTGGCCTGGAAGACCTCGGCTTTGCCAAGCGCATCACGATCGACAAGGACAACACCACGATCGTGAACGGTAACGGCAAAAAAGAGCTGATCGATGGCCGCGTGAAGCAGATCAGAAAGCAGATCGAAGAAAGCACCAGCGATTACGACAAGGAAAAACTGCAGGAACGTCTGGCCAAGCTGGTCGGCGGCGTTGCGGTGATTTCCGTCGGCGCGGCTTCCGAAGCTGAAATGAAAGAAAAGAAGGCCCGCGTGGAAGATGCTCTGCATTCGACCCGCGCTGCTGTCGCAGAAGGCGTCGTAACAGGCGGTGGCGTGGCTTTGCTCCGCGCTCAGTCGGTACTTGAGAACCTCAAGACCCACACGGTCGAGCAGCTTCACGGCGTGAAAATCGTGTCGCGCGCGATCGAAGAGCCCCTGCGTCAGATCCTTTTGAACTGCGGTCTGGAGCCTGCTCCTATCGTCGATAAAATCCGCGCTGGCAAAGATGGCTTTGGCTTCAACGCGCACACCGAAACCTATGAAGACCTCTTCAAGGCCGGTGTGATCGATCCCGCCAAGGTTACCAAAACCGCCTTGACCAACGCGGCGTCCGTAGCCAGCCTCCTTCTGACAACCGAAGCCATGATCACCGACAAGCCCGAGAAAAAATCCAAGGGCGGCGGTGCGCATGCCGGTCATGATCACGATGAAGGCGGCTATATGTGAGGTCGGGGATTGTGAAAGCCGGGGACGCAAGACCCGGTATTTTACGATCCGGTATTGCAAGACCCGGCACTGCAAGACCTGGTATTGTACGACCCGGTATTGTACGACCCGGTATTGCAAGGCC
>NZ_DASTAT010000023.1 GCF_035712445.1 Oligoflexus sp.
GGCCTCGCGGGCGCGTCGGCCGCGGCCAGCCTGAGCGAGCTGGGGTACAGCGTCTCCTGCTTCTGCTTCCAGGACTCGCCGCGCCGCGCGCACTCCATCGCGGCGCAGGGCGGCATCAACGCGGCGAAGAACTACAAGAACGACGGCGACAGCATCTATCGCCTGTTCTACGACACCGTGAAGGGCGGGGACTTCCGCGCGCGCGAGGCCAATGTGTATCGCCTCGCCCAGATCAGCGTGAACATCATCGACCAGTGCGTGGCGCAGGGCGTGCCCTTCGCGCGTGAGTACGGCGGGCTTCTTGATAACCGCTCCTTCGGTGGCGCCCAGGTTTCGCGGACCTTCTATGCTCGCGGTCAGACCGGGCAGCAGCTTCTGCTCGGCGCCTATGCGTCCCTCGAAAGGCAAATCGGCCTCGGCCGCGTGAAGATGTATACCCGCTCGGAAATGCTGGACCTCGTTCTGGTCGGCGGCCGCGCGCGCGGTATCGTCGTGCGGGATATGGTCACGGGTAAGATCTCGACCATGATGGGCGAAGCGGTTGCGCTTTGCACCGGCGGTTACGGCAACGTCTTTTATCTTTCGACCAACGCCAAAGGCTGTAACGTCACCGCCACCCACAGAGCGTGGAAACGCGGCGCCGGTTTCGGCAACCCCTGCTATACCCAGATTCACCCGACCTGTATTCCGGTATCGGGCGATCATCAGTCGAAACTCACGCTGATGTCCGAATCCCTCCGTAACGACGGTCGCGTTTGGGCCCCTAAAAAACAAGGCGATACCCGTCCTCCTCACGAGATTCCCGAAGAGGAGCGCGATTACGTCCTTGAGCGCAAGTACCCGAGCTTCGGCAACCTCGCCCCGCGCGATATCTCGTCGCGCAGCGTGAAGGAAGTCTGTGATGCCGGCAAAGGCGTTGGTCCTGGTGGCAAAGGCGTCTACCTCGACTTCCGCGATGCCATCAAGCGCGACAGCGAAGACGTCATTCGTCAGCGTTACGGCAACCTCTTTGCGATGTATGAGAAGATCACAGCCGAGGATCCCTATAAGGTTCCGATGCGTATCTATCCTGCTGTTCACTATACGATGGGCGGTCTGTGGGTGGACTATAACCTGATGAGCACGATCCCTGGACTCTATGTCCTCGGTGAAGCCAACTTCTCGGATCACGGTGCCAACCGCCTCGGCGCCAGTGCTTTGATGCAAGGTCTGGCCGACGGTTACTTCGTCCTGCCCGCGACGATCGGCGATTACTTCGCTTCCAACAAATTCGACAAAGTCGCCGCCGATAGTCCAGAAGCGAAGCAGGTCGTGAGCGATGTCCAGGCGAACATCAAGCGTCTTCTGACCATCAATGGCAAGCGCTCAGCCGATTCCTTCCACAAGGAGCTTGGTCTTCTGATGTGGGACAAGTGCGGCATGGCGCGAAACAAGGAAGGCCTGCAGTTCGCTTTGAAACGCATCGCCGAGATCCGCGATGAATTCTGGAAAAACCTGAAGGTGCCCGGCACCGGCGAAGAGCTGAACCAGGAACTCGAAAAAGCCGGCCGCGTTGCCGACTTTATCGAACACGCCGAGCTGATGTGTCTGGATGCTTTGGCTCGTGAAGAATCCTGCGGCGGTCACTTCCGTGAGGAATACCAAACGGAAGAGGGTGAAGCGAAGCGTGATGACGAACACTATGCGCATGTGGCCGTATGGGAGTACAAGGGCGGCGGCACACAGCCTGTTCGGCACGTTGAACCTTTGGTCTATGAAAACATCAAACTCGCGACGAGGAGTTACAAATAATGGATCTCGAACTACACGTCTGGCGGCAAAAAAACGGGCAAGATACCGGCAAGATGGTGCAATACCAGGCGAAAAACGTCTCGCCTGACAGTTCCTTCCTCGAGATGATGGACCAGGTCAACGAAGAGCTGGTGGGCAAGGGTGAAGACCCGATTGCCTTTGACCATGACTGTCGCGAAGGTATTTGTGGCACGTGTTCGATGGTCATCAACGGTAAGGCGCACGGCGGCCAAAAAGGCACCACTACCTGCCAGTTGCATATGCGGAAATTCAAAAACGGCGACAAGATCTATATCGAACCCTGGAGAGCCAAGGGTTTTCCCGTACTTAAGGATCTTGTTGTAAACCGTGGCGCGTTCGATCGCATCATTGCGGCGGGCGGCTTCGTATCCGTGAACACAGGCGGCGTTCCCGATGCCAACGCCATTCCCGTGCCTAAAGAGAAGGCAGATGTGGCGATGGACGCGGCGGAATGTATTGCATGCGGTGCCTGTGTTGCTGCTTGCAAGAATGCTTCAGCAATGCTATTTGTCGCCGCGAAAGTTTCACATTTGGCGAATTTGCCTCAAGGCCAACCCGAACGTATGCAACGTGTTTTGAACATGGTCGAGCAGATGGATGCCGAAGGCTTTGGTAATTGTACAAACTACTTCGAATGCGAAGCCGCCTGTCCAAAATCCATCAGCGTGAAATTTATCGCGCAGATGAATCGGGATTACCTCAAGGCCAGCCTAACCCATGAAAAAGCGGTGGCAAAAGAATGATCTACGAAGTCGTGGTGGAGCTGAAGGAGGAGGTCCTGGATACCCAGGGCCGTGCGATTCAACAAACTCTTGCACGTCTGGGAGCGACGCAGCTGAAAGCTGTTAAAGTTTCCAAACGTTTTTTGCTGGACCTGGATGGCGACGAAGCCAGCAATCTGGAACTGGTGCAGAAGCTTGCTGCAGAGCACCTGGCCAACCCAGTGTCTGAAACCTTCAAGTGCAGGAAAATCTAAGCCATGACTCGTGTGAGTAAGCTCGGACAACCTCGCATCGGTCTTATCCAATTCCCTGGCTCCAACTGCGACGCAGACTGCGTCGATGCCTTCAAACGTCTCTTCGATATCGACATTCAGCTCGTGTGGCATGAAGCCCACGAGCTTCCTGCTTTGGACGGCGTGATCCTTCCGGGCGGGTTCAGCTATGGCGATTATCTGCGCGGCGGTGCCTTGGCCAGTTGCAGCCCGATCATGGGTGCGGTGAAGACCTTTGCCGGCAAAGGCGGACCGATCATTGGAATCTGTAACGGATTCCAGGTCCTGACAGAATCTCAACTCCTGCCTGGCACTCTTTTGAAGAACGCCAGCCAGACTTTCATTTGCCAGTATGCATACCTGAAAGTGGCTGCTGGAAACAGCGGCTATCACCAGCGTCTGCAGGGCAATCTCTATAAGGTGCCCATCGCTCATGGCGAGGGTCGCTTCTTCGTTCCCGCGGATCAGCTGAAAGCGCTGCAGGACAAGGGTCAGATCCTTTTCCAATACGCCGATGCTGAAGGTAACGTGAATGATTCCACCTCGCCCAACGGCGCAGTGGCGAATATCGCGGGTATCGTCAGTGAAAACGGCCGCATTCTGGGCATGATGCCGCATCCCGAGCGCGCGTCCGATGCGCTGCTTGGCAGCAACGACGGGCAGCCCATACTCGAAGCCTTCCTGGCGACCGTCCTTTAGACGAGTCATGGAAAATGGGGCCCGATCAGGGCCTTTTTTTGTTCCTTTAGGAGCCAAACGTTATGCAGAAAGAACTCCTCCAACAGCTTGCTCAACTCTCGAAGAATCCGCGTGCACAGCAGATCGCGGAAGAGGGTGAGGCGTTCAAACCCCTTCTGAAAAAGCACAAAATCAACGATACCGAATATAAGACCCTGCGTGAAATCGTCGGCCGCGCCCCAACTCTGGCCGAGCTCGGCGTGTTCTCGGCGATGTGGAGCGAGCACTGCTCCTATAAGTCTTCCAAGGTCCACCTCAGAAAACTGCCCACCGAAGGCAAAAACGTGGTGGTTGGACCGGGTGAAAACGCAGGCGTCGTGCGTTTATCGGAAAAACTCTGCGCAGCCTTCAAGATGGAAAGCCATAACCACCCGAGCTACATCGAACCCTATCAGGGCGCGGCGACCGGCGTGGGCGGGATCCTGCGCGACGTCTTCTGCATGGGCGCGCGGCCTGTGGCGAACCTCAACTCGCTTCGCTTCGGCGAAAGGAGTCATCCCAAGACGCATTATCTTTTCGCCAATGTGGTGAAAGGCATCGGCGATTACGGCAACTGCGTGGGTGTCCCGACTGTTGCGGGTTCGGTGTCCTTTGATAAAACTTATAACGGCAACATCCTGGTCAACGCCATGACGGTCGGTCTGATTCATGAAGACCGCATTTTCAAAGGCTTTGCCACAGGTCAGCATAACCTTGTCGTCTACGTCGGCTCCGCCACGGGACGCGATGGCATCCACGGCGCTTCGATGGCGTCGGATAGTTTCTCAAGCCAGGCATCCGGGGAACGTTCGACTGTTCAGGTCGGTGACCCCTTTGCCGAAAAACTGGTTCTGGAAGCGACTCTCGAAGTCCTGGAAAAAGGCCTCGTCGTTGGTCTTCAGGACATGGGCGCCGCGGGCCTCACCTCATCATCTTTCGAGATGGCAGACCGTGCTGGCAACGGCCTTTATATGAACCTCGACTACGTCCCGACACGCGCGAAGAACATGAGCGCCTATGAGCTTTTGCTGTCCGAATCCCAGGAACGCATGCTCCTCTGCGTGGAACCTGCGAAGTGGCCTGATCTTCAGGAATGCCTGAAAAAATGGGAACTCGCTTACGCTGTGATCGGTGTCGTGACGGATACCGGCCGCATGCAGTGCGTGAAGAACGGCATCCTTGAAGTGGATGTGCCCGTCGCGCCTTTGGCCGATAGCGCGCCGCGTTATGAAAGACCTTATAATCTTCCCAAACGCAGCTACAGCCAGGATTCCAGCCTTCGCCAGAAGCTCGCGGGCATCAAAGCCACGGATCTTCTTGTGCAAATGATTCAGGAAGATGGCAACAAGGAGCGGATCTATCGTCAGTACGATCATCATATCGGCACCAAGACCATCCTGGGGCCGGAAGAGCAGGGCGCAGGCCTTCTCTGGATCCGTTCAGACTGGGCGAATCCCAAGGAAACGCACCTGGGTCTGGCTGTGTCAGCGGCCTGTAACGAGCGCTACTGTTCGCAGGATCCGATGCTCGGCGCAGCGCATGCTGTTCTGAAATGCTATCGCTCCATCGCTGCAACCGGAGCCGAACCCTTGGCTGTCACGGACTGTCTGAACTACGGAAACCCTGAGGATCCGGAAATCATGGGCCAGATCGTGGCTGGCATCGACGGTATTGGCCTCGCCTGTCGCGAGCTTGATACCCCGGTCGTCAGCGGTAACGTCAGCCTTTACAACCAGACTGATGGTGTGAGCATTGCTCCCACGCCGATGATCGGTATGATCGGCAAGCATGCGGACGTGCGCAAGGCCTTGCCGGCTGTTCTGGAAGGGGCTGCGACCCTTTACCTTCTGAAGCCCAAAGCGTCCACGCCTGTTTTCGGTGGAGCCATGGTCATGAAGGTGCTTGGTCTTGAGAGCACCACGGAAAGCGTTCCCACTGTGAGCTGGCAGCAGGAAAAAGAGGCTGCGGGACTGATTCGCGAGCTGATGAATAAAAATCAACTCAACGCCGCGCGTGATGTCGGTGCGGGTGGTGTTTTGACAACTCTCGCGAAAATGACTCTTGCTTCCGAAAACCTGGGATTGGATGTATTGTTAAAACCCACTCCCGCAGAAGCGATGTCGACCTATTTTGGCGAAAGCAGCGGGACCTATATTCTGGCCAGTGCATCCGCCTTGGATGTGACTGCGCTCAACAGGACTCTTCAACATTCAGAAGTCGTGGAGCTGGCCAAAGCCGCTCCGGGTCAAGATATCAAGTTTGATGGTCAGATCGTAGGACGTCAGCAGCTGAAGATTTCTTCAGAAGCGTCGCTGGATATTTGAAGAGCCGTTTGCATAGAGGAAACTAAGTTTATGGCAGGCTTTCGTGAAGAATGCGGTGTCGTCGGTGTGATGGGCGATCCCGAGGCTGCGAAGCTGATTTATCTGGGGCTTTACGCTCTGCAGCATCGCGGACAGGAAGCAGCGGGTATCGTGACCATGGATGGGCGCGGTGAATTCAATGGCCACAAGGCTTTTGGCCTTGTTGGCGATGGCTTTACCAAAGACATCCTCACCAAACTCGATGGCAATAACGGCATTGGTCACAACCGCTATTCGACCAGCGGCGGCAGTCGCATGGTGCAGAATATTCAGCCTTTCTCGTTCAAGACCCAGCTCGGCCCGGTGTCGATTGCCCACAACGGCAACCTCACCAACGCTGATCAGCTGCGACAGGAACTGGAGGCTCAGGGCAGTATCTTTCAATCGACTTCGGATACCGAAGTCTTCATGCATCTGATCGCCCGCAGCGAAAAGGATCAGCTCCTGGATCGTATTGTCGAGGCGATGAAGAAAGTAAAAGGGGCTTACTCCCTTGTGCTTTTGACCAAGGATCGGCTCTTCGCTTTGCGTGACCCTTATGGATTCCGGCCTCTCGTCATGGGCCGTCGCGGATCCGCCGTGGTCGTAGCCAGCGAAACCTGTGCTTTGGAACTCATTGATGCCGATATTGAACGTGAGATTGCGCCGGGTGAAATTGTTGAGATTTTCCCGGATGGTTTTGCCAAATCCTATTTTCCAATCCAGAGTCCGCGGAAGGCCTTCTGTTCGTTTGAGCCCATTTACTTTGCGCGACCCGATTCGCAGATCTTTGGTGAAGAGATCTATAATCTTCGCAAAAAAATGGGAGCCATCCTCGCGCGTGAAGCTCATGTCGAGGCGGACGTCGTCATAGCCGTCCCCGATTCGGGCGTGCCGATGGCGCTGGGTTACGCTGCGGAAGCCGGCCTGCCGATGGAGCTGGGACTGGTGCGGAATCACTACGTGGGCCGTACCTTCATCGAGCCTTCGCAGTCGATTCGTGACTTTGGTGTGAAGCTGAAGCTGAATCCGGTCGGGTCTTCGCTGCGGGATAAGCGCGTGATCGTGGTCGATGACAGTCTCGTGCGCGGGACAACGTCGGTGAAGATCCTGCGCATGATCCGTAAAGCGGGAGCGAAGGAGATTCACATGCGTCTGGGTTCACCGCCGATCACGCACTCCTGTTATTTCGGTGTGGATACGCCGGAGCGCAGTCAGCTTCTGGCGGCCCAGCGCAATATCGAAGAGATTCGTGACTTCATTGGAGCTGATACGCTCGCGTTTTTGAGCACCAAGGGTCTGCGTGAAGCGCTCGGATCGAACAACTGCAACAATTATTGCTACGGTTGCTTCAACGGTGACTATCCCGAGGATCCCTGTCGTCCGATTCCCCCTCAGCCGACCGATAAAACCGGTGGCCCAGGACTCAAAGCCGGGTTTTGATTTGCCTGATAATCCTCCAAGCAAACTCGTGGAAGGGGTCGATTATACGATCGACCCCATCACGGGTTATATGATTTTTACGGCGGCCTATCATCTGCGGCGCGGGTACTGCTGCGGCAGCGGCTGTCGGAATTGTCCTTACCGGCCTGAAGAGCAAAAGCAGGGCGGGCCCTCCGATGATTGAAACATACCTGAATAACTTACAAATTTCATAAAGACAGATAGTATTTCGGGCCTTTTTGGGGCCGATTTCTTTCAAAATGACGCAAAATGCACAATTTTGTATACTTACTGTCATTATGAAAAACATCATTCATGACATTCAGTTGATCAAGCAGTTTGCGACACCGCTCCGGGGTGTTTTTCTGATTTCCGACCTCATTCAGCTCATGGCCGAGCCTCATAAGACGGCTGTTTACCGTCGGATCGCGGATCTGGAGGAAGCCGGACTCCTCGTAAGATTCATCAAGGGCGTCTACGTCAGCGACGATGTGGACCTTGCCACGCTCAATCAAAAAATCTGTTCGGAATCTTACGTGAGCTTTGGAACGGTGCTGGCTGAGCATCAGATCATTCCCGCGCATCCTTTGCAGACGCTGGATGCCGTCAAATCCGGGAAGACGCGGATTCATGAGACGCGACCTTGGCGAGTGAGACAGTTCGGTGTGGCATCGCATCTTATGTTTGGTTTTGAGCATGCTCAGGGCATCAATCGGGCGACGCCTGAGAAGGCGCTTCTCGATACGTTCTACTTTCATCTTCATGGCGTCACCTTTCCTTTTGATTTGAAAAGGGACATTCGCTGGAAACGCGTGGATCGTGACATTCTGCATGTCTATCTGCAGGAATATCGAAACCCCAAGTTTGTGGTCTACATCGAAGGGCTTATGAAATCGTCTGGCCTTGCATGACGCGCACAGGCGAGCCTTCAGCCACCATCATGGAGTGCGGTTTTTCCAGATAGGGATGGAAAATATCGGGATAGAAGCGGGCGAAGTTGCCCTGGATTTTCACCTGCACATCATCCCACACTCGTCAGCGGGGATGTTCCACCTGGTATTCCGTGGATGCCTCCCGCCCTTTCTTTGCGTAACCAAAGTAATGTTCGGTGATGAATTCAGCGAGTGAGCCTTCCTCCAAAGGTTTAGGTTCACCGTTCAGCATGGCTTCGATAGAGCATGACCCATTCTGATCGGCCCAATGGTAGGCAACCTTCTTTTGATTTTCGAGATGATGAGCTTCATGATTCATGGTGAGACTGCGGTAGCGCTCGCCATAGAAAAGGTTCGCAGTTGCCGCGATGATCGTGAAAGGCACGATTTCCCGTACGAAAACCACAGCCCGGCGCTCCACCCAGGCTCCCTGCTCCTGAACGCGCCGCTTCACATAGAAGCGAAGGTTCACTTCTTCAAAGTCCGCAGCCCAGGGGAGCGTCATGCCTTTGACGCTTGTGCCGGCAAAGGAAAATCCAACGAGGGACACCAGCGTTTGATTGTTCCAGCTATCGACTTCCACGCCGTAAGGCAGAAACTCCTGAAGAATATGGGCCGGAACTTCGAAGTTTACCAAAATCAGGTGATGCCACTGTGCAGACAGAAACACCTCAGGTCTGGGTTGAAACAGAGGACTCGCCAGAGATAAGTCAGCAGGAAACAAAGCCCGCTGCTCGCGAGGCAAAACTGCGCAAATGTCCTTATCCCGCGCCCGGCCCGCAATCTTATAACGCCTTGAGGCATAAAGATCATAAAAGAAATCACAAAGCCCAAGCGGCAAGAGCCTGAACAGAAGTAAAAACTTCCAAGGCCACCCCAGCTCAGAAACAATCGCTGACACAGCCGCCGCCCGCGCCCACAGTTCTCCATTTTTCCAAACGATCAGACTGCTGGTGAGATCAAGCTTCAAATTCTTACGGATAGTCGCTTCCAATTCCGTACCCGCAACGCTTTGCAGGGCAATGAAGCGAAAGCGTTCCCGCTGGGAGCGGCGCAGTAAAAACTTCACCACGAAATGGCAGGTCGCACATTCACCGTCGTAAAACACAAGGGTCGGCGTACAGGGGAGCTGATGATAGCGTGGGGCCATGCAGAATGTCTCCTTCAGCCAGACTAGAACAGGGCCCATTTTATCTCTAGCAGCTTATAATTTGTCATAAACATTTACGACAAATTATTTCAATCGGGAACAAGGTGAAATATGTCATAAGTGATTTTTGTGACAAAAAAAGTCTTAAGTTTTCCTTGAGAATTTGTCATAAATTCCGATTGGACAATATAATATGAGGTCCTGGAGGGCGATATTTTGTCAAAAAAAGCCGGTCGGCCCAAGGGAACGGACCTTCAGTCAGTGCAGAAAACCGATCAAGTTATCACAAACAAGCTAAGGCAAAGTCCAGGCACGAACCCGACCGCCTTTCTTGCCGAAAAGCTTGGCCTTTCTCGCCAGGCAGTTCTTGCCCGCCTCAATCGGCTTTTGGATTCGGGCATACTGAGAGCTGAAGGCAAAGGCAAAGGCCGAATCTATTTCGTCTCAGAAGCACTTCCGGTCGAGCCTCTCGTTCTACTGCCTGTTCAAGAACTTGCCAAACTCGGTGAAGATGAAATATTCAAACGTCACATCAGTGAAAGGATACAGTCCCTCGCACCTCATAACAAAGGTCTCTATTCAAGGCAGCAGTATGCCCTGACCGAGATTTTGAACAATGTCATTGATCACTCGCAGGCGAGTCAGTTTCTTGTCCGTGCTTATCCGAGCGAAAACGGAGAAAGTGTAATCCTTGAAGTTGAAGACAACGGCCGCGGAATATTTGACTCCATAAAGTCCTACTTTCATCTCCAGGACTATTGGGAAGCCATCGGTGAGCTGGCAAAAGGTAAAAGGACAACAGACCCGACCCGACATGCAGGAGAAGGCCTTTTCTTCTCGGCGCGCATGGCTGATTTTTTTGAAATTGAAGCTAATTCTTTAAGATATCAATACTCATCAGAGCAGGACGATTGGAGTTTCGGCGCTAGCCCTCGGCAAACCGGAAGCCTCGTGCGACTGACTACGCAAATCAGCAATCAAAGAGTTCCACAGGATGTCTTTGAAAAATACACGAATGACTATAGCTTTGATCAAAAATCACCCAGGCTTGCAAATCCCTATATAATAAACCTTCCCCCAGGACATCTACCCTCCCGGTCGGAAGCGAAAAAGATCCTGGCTGGAGCAGAAGACTTTACCAGCATAGTCATGGATTTTAAGGGGGTGGAGTCGATAGGTCAGGGATTTGCGGACGAGGTCTTCCGTGTTTTCAAGACAGCTCATCCCAATATTGAGATCGAGGTGAAAAATGCATCAGCGTTCGTACAGCGAATGATCGCGCATGTACAAAGGGGCTAGAGATGACCACGTTCCGTAAGGGCCAGATGCCAGCCTTCTCCATTTTTTTCTGCCTCATCGTCCTAATGGCCTTTTCCCACAGCTGGGCGAGTCAGGCTCGTCCTGTGGTGAATGACATCACAAGACTGAATCCCATCCAGGTGGATATCAAACGTGCCGTTCGAAATCCCAAAGGTCCGATATCCATTGGTGGAGGCCGCTTCAGTATGGGCGGTCAGACAGCAACGGACAACGCCCTGCAGATCGATATGCGGACATTCAACAGGATTCTCAAGCTCGATCCGGAAAAACGCACGATCACAGTTCAGGCCGGCATTCGCTGGCGCGACATACAGGAAGAAATCGACAAGCACAATCTCGCCATTCGGATCATGCAAACCTATTCCAACTTCACCGTCGGCGGCTCGCTGAGCGTCAATGCCCATGGGCGGTATATCGGCGAGGGACCGCTGGTTCGTTCGGTGGACTCCATTAAAATCGTACGGGCGGATAGTAATGAGGTGACGGCCTCGCCGACCGTGAATACCTGCACAACGGGGATCTCTATCCACCCGCGTATGATGAGGTCGGGCTTGAAACCTGGGTCAGAACGGACAAGCCGCTGACCGTGAATGCGAGACTGATTCCCCGTGACCAGAAATACTGGCTTGAGCCCAACGTCATTTCCGCCATTTCCTCATTACCCTTCGGCGCTGAATTAAGGTCAAAGGTTCTGGACCCCTTGGTCAAATCCAAGGAGCTGGTGGTCTGGCGCAACCATGAAGCAAGCTACGACGTCGGGCAGTTGGAACCCGTAACGCCCCGCCTCGTTTTCACCTATGTTCTTCAGGAATATTTTATCCCCGTGGATCAATTCGATGCCTTTGTTCCCAGCCTTGCGAGGATCTTTCAAAAGCATTCGGTCAATGTCATCAATGTTTCGATACGGCATGCGCTGCCCGATCCCGGCACGCTGTTGGCCTGGGCACCGAAGGAAGCTTTTTCTTTTGTCGTCTACTGATGAAGCCCTGACGGTCGGAGGGTCCTATTACTTGCCCTACCAGATTCACGCGAAAGCGGAGCAATTTCAGAAGGCCTATCCTGGTCATCGGAAGTTTTTCGAGCTCAAGAGACAGCTTGATCCAACCAATAAGTTTCGCAACAAGCTTTGGGATGCTTATTTTAACTGAGTTGGGATGGGATAGGCTTGCCTAAGCGCGTCAAATGTATGACACGCAGATGTTCCACGTGAAACATGCCGCACTTATCCTGTAAACACATTCTCTGGCAAGGCTTTCAGAAGACTGAAGAACGGAAACTTCGGCGGGAAGCCCTCCCGGCCGCATGAGCCGGGAATGCATGGGGATTAGGTCTCAACCGTATGTCCGTCAGCGGCCTCATGCAGAAGCTCGAAGACAGGTTTGAGGGCTGCATCAGCCGCGTCGAGGATCGCATTGATATCATGCCGGCTGAACGAGGCGCGTTCAGCAGTTCCCTGGATTTCCAGAAAACGACCGCTCTGGGTCATCACCACATTCATATCGAGGTCCGCGGTGCTGTCCTCCTGATAATCGAGGTCCACGAGGGTCTCACCGTCCCGCAGGCCGACGGAAACCGCAGCAACGGCATCAGTCAGAGGATTTTCATGCAAACGGCCACTGCGGAGGAGTTTGTCCACCGCGATCTTGAGAGCGACATAGGTCCCGGTGATGGACGCCGTCCGTGTTCCACCATCAGCCTGAATGACATCACAGTCGATGTTGAAGGTCAGATCCGCACATTTCGTCAGGTCGATCACCCCGCGGAGGGAGCGACCGATCAGCCGCTGAATCTCCTGCGAACGTCCTGAAGGTGCCGGTCTTTCACGACGGGTGCGGCTCTCGGTGGCGCCGGGCAGCATGCCGTACTCGGCCGTCAGCCAGCCCTGGGCCGGGCTTGAATTTCTGAGAAAGGAAGGGATGCCCTCCTCCACACAGACTGTACAGATCACTCGGGTTTCTCCGTACTCGATCAAAACCGAGCCCGTGGCATTTTTTGTATAGTTGGGTGTGATCCGAAGCGGACGCATTTGATCCGAGGATCGACCATCATGACGCAACATAATATTTTCCATCAATGATCGTGTGAATGAGAAGAGACACAGGAAGGACTTTACTTAGCGGACGGACGCTGGAAAAGGCAAGAACCTTTTCCAGAGGGAAAAAGCCTGGAAATTTGCTCACTCGCTCAGAAGAAGATAAGCCAGAAGCCCGACCAGGATCAGGGCCAGAATACCGATCACTGTTTGTTTCATGGGCATATTCTCGGACAATCGCCACCAGGACATATCCCGGAGTTCGTTCTCCTGCGAAATAGGCTGCTCATCGGATACTTCAAGAGGTTTGGGTGCGCGGAGCGGCGATTCACCGCTCACAGCGCGGGGCATATCCTCGCCCAGTGCTTCCTTGATGGCTTCACTCGGAATCAGCTGGGTCAGGGTTGGCTCGTCGTAACCCACAAAGGCCGTTTTCGCAAAACGCGCCGAAGCAGGCTTCGCATGGGGAAAGGCCTCGTCCACGGCATGGTGAACCTGAACGAGGATGCGGGATACAACGACTTCATGGTCAGCAGGAGTAAAATCAAATACGCGATGCACGAGTTCACCTCATGGGAGGAATCGTTCTTCGCCTATTATACTCCAGTTTCGCCGCTCAAACGACCGTGACACTTTTTGTACTTCTGACCCGAACCACAGGGGCAAGGGTCGTTGCGGCCGATTTTTTCCTGGTCGCGGCGCACAGTTTCCGCACTGCGAGCTGCGCTTGTATCACGACTGCCGTGATAAATCATGCCGTCGCCATCACCCAACTCCCCGGTATTGCCCTGGGCATTGGCAGTCGCAGCGTGGGCATCAGGATGCACGAAGTTCAGCTGGGATTCATCAGGCTCGGCAACCTGGGGCGCGTCTTCATATTGGATTTCAGGAGGCGGCATGCGGATCAGGGCCAGCACGGTCTCGTCTTCGATCCGAACCATAAGGCTTTCAAACATCTTGAAGGCCTCTTTTTTATACTCCTGCAAAGGATCGCGTTGACCGTAACCGCGGAGGCGCACGGAATCCTGCAGGGTTTCCATCGAACGCAGATGCTCTTTCCAGCTCTGATCAATGATTTGCAGGTAAACGTAAGCTTCGATGCGTTTCATCAGCTCATCGCCGACCTTCTCGCGCTTGCTGTTATAAGCCGCCATCACCTGATCATGGATGGGTTCGATCAGGCCAGTGACCGAGGTTTCCCCGGCATTCAGCTTCGCCACATCGAAATCAATGTGGAATTCAGTCTGCAGTTCCTTGGCCACCGCGGCCATATCCCATTCTTTGGCTGCCGATGTTTCCGGCGAATACTTGCTCAGAATGCCTTCGGCGACGCTGCGGACCGCATCGCTCATGAAGGCCGTATCGATCGCGCCTTCCAGAATCTTCCGGCGACGCGCGTAAACCACCTGACGCTGCTGGTTCATGACGTCGTCATATTCCAGAACGTGCTTACGCGACGAGAAGTTCTGCTCTTCCACGCGGCGCTGGGCTTTCTCGATGGCCCGGGTCACCATAGGCGAAACGATGGCTTCGCCTTCTTTCATGCCGAGGCGGCCCATGATAGCCGAGAGTCGGTCCGATGCGAAGATCCGCATCAGATCATCTTCCAGCGAAAGATAGAACTTCGTACGGCCGGGGTCACCCTGACGACCGGAACGACCGCGGAGCTGGTTATCAATACGCCGCGATTCGTGGCGTTCGGTACCGATCACATAAAGGCCACCGAGTTCCCGCACACCCTCGCCGAGCACGATATCCGTACCGCGGCCGGCCATGTTCGTGGAAATCGTAACGTTCCCGCGTTGACCCGCGTTGGCGATGATCGTCGCTTCACGGCTGTGGTTCTTGGCGTTCAGGATTTCATGCGGAATATTGCGTTTGCGCAAAAGACTCGACAAAAGCTCGGACTTCTCGACGGAAACCGTACCGACGAGAACGGGCTGGCCGCGTTTCTGAGCGGTCGCGATCTCATCGGCGATCAACTCGAACTTCTCACGCGCAGTCCGATAAACCTCGTCCTGCTCATCCTTACGAATCAGCGTGCGGTTGGTCGGGATCACGACTACGTCGAGGTTATAGATCTTTTTGAATTCGACCGCTTCCGTATCCGCAGTACCGGTCATGCCCGAGAGTTTTTTATAGAGGCGGAAGAAGTTCTGGAAGGTGATGGTGGCCAGGACCTGGGTCTCGTTTTCGACCTGAAGGTGTTCCTTGGCTTCCAGCGCACCGTGCAGACCGTCGCTATAGCGCCGGCCGGGCATCAGACGACCTGTGAATTCGTCGACGATCACGACCTTGTTGTCGCGCACCACGTAATCGACGTCTTTTTTGAAGATAACGTGCGCTTTCAAAGCCTGCTGCACATGGTGCAGATATTCGATGTTGTGCGGATCGTAGAGGTTATCGACGTTCAGGCGTTTTTCCAGCTTGCTGATGCCGTCTTCCGTCAGCGAGATCGACCGCGATTTCTCGTCGACGATGTAATCGCTGTCCTTCTGCAGACCAGGAATCGTGGCATTCACCTTCACGTAAAGGCCGGTATTGGTCTCCGAAGGGCCGGAGATGATCAGCGGCGTCCGGGCTTCGTCGATCAGGATGGAGTCGACTTCATCGACGATACAGAAGTTATGCTCGCGCTGCACGAAGCGGGAGAGTTCGGTCTTCATGTTATCGCGCAGGTAATCGAAGCCGAATTCATTGTTGGTACCGTAGGTCACGTCCGCGAAATAAGCGTCGCGGCGCTGCTGATCGGTCAGACCATGCACGATCAAACCGGTGGTCAGGCCGAGGAAGTCGTAAAGCTTGCCCATTTGCGCGGAGTCGCGGGAGGCGAGGTAGTCGTTGACTGTCACGACGTGAACGCCTTTGCCGGCGAGCGCGTTCAAATAAACCGGCGCCGTCGCTGTCAGCGTTTTACCTTCACCAGTCTTCATCTCCGAGATGCGGCCTTCATGCAAAGCGAGGCCACCGACCAGCTGCACATCGAAGTGCCGCATGTTCAGGACCCGGAACGCCGCTTCACGCACCACAGCGAAAGCCTCAGGCGCCAGGGCATCGAGGGTTTCTCCCTTGCCGAGGCGATCCTTGAATTCCTGTGTCTTGGCGCGCAAGGCGTCATCACTCAAGGCCTTCATGGAAGGTTCAAGCGCGTTGATCTGTTGCACGATACCCTGGTATCGCTTCACTTCCCGATCGTTTTTCGTACCGAAGACCTTACGAGCCAGACTTAACATGGTATGATCCGCTTGTGCATGAATTGTAAGTGTGACCTGACTGCATTCTGCGTACAAAAATGATCCCGCGAACTGCGCAAGAATGCCCAGACAAGTCGAAGAGTATAACCCCAAAAAGCCGAATGCGGAATGCTTTTCCGAGCCCAAGCCCAGCCCTGGCCCGCGCCTCCGCAGTCTGCGAAAGCACCGCCTTGCTGGCCCTGTGATGGATCAGCCTCGATTCGTTAGTTCAAGTTAAGGATAAATTTGCGCGGGTCAACGGCGTTGCCGTTTAAAATTACTTCGTAGTGGCAATGGGGACCTGTTGTGCGGCCTGACATACCCACCGTAGCTATCTGCTCGCCACGACTGATCTTCTGTCCCGGCTGCACGAGATTCTCGGCGTTATGACCGTAGCGGGATACTACACCGAAGCCATGCGCGATCATGATGAAATTTCCAAAGCCATCCTTCACGCCCGAGAAAATCACCACGCCATCGGCGGGCGCATAGATCGGGGTGCCAATAGGTGCGGCAATGTCGAGGCCCATGTGCACATCACGATCGCCTGTAAAAGGCGAGGTGCGAGACCCGAATCCTGAGGTGATCCACCCATCCACCGGGGTGACGGAGGGCACCGAGGCCAGAAGCGAACGCTGCTGGCTCAGAGTCGAGAGCAGCTTCTGCAGACGGAGCGCATTCTGATTGGCATTGCTGCCGATAGTTTTCATTTTCTCAAAAGCAGTGCGGAACATCAGGCGATCGAGGTCGATGCCGAGCGGCAGATGCTGCGAATCCTGGGGATCAATCACCGATTCCTGACGGACATGATGATATTCCTGAGGCGTCAGGGGACCAATGCCGGTCCGCGTGCTGAAGCGTTTGACTTTGAGTTGTGTCAATTCACCGAGTTTTTCGCTGTAATCCTGAACACGTTGCAAAGAGCGCTTCACTTCTTCGAGGTTGCTCAGAAGAAGCTGCGCTTCGCCACGAAGGCCCTGATTTTCGGCAGCGATCTTTTGATAGGATTCGCGCAGGCCGCGCAGCTGGGTATAGTCATAGATCAGATAACCGAGCAGCATGGAGCCCAGGAAAGATCCGGCGTAGAAGGCTCGCACCAAGGCCCGCGGGATTTTGATTTGCTTGGATTGCCGCGCATTCTCGGGGATGAAGACGATGGTGATTTTACGAAGAGCCATCTCTTTCCTTTCAGCGAACTTCTGCCATGATCAAAGTAATATTATCCTCTCCACCGCGATCATTGGCAAGGTCCACGAGTTCCGCCACCGCCGCCGTCCCGCGCTTGTTGGCGATCTGAGACAGCTCCGCGTCATTGATCTTCCCGTGAAGACCGTCGCTGCAAAGGACGAGCAGATCACCTTTCTCCAGGTGAACGCAGAGCGTGTCGACATCCTCTTCTTCCTGGTAGCCGACGCTGCGCGTGATCACGTTCTTCAGATGATGGACTTCCGCTTCCTCCGGGGTCAGGATACCGGCGCGGACCTGTTCGTTGACCAGCGAGTGATCAAAGGTCAGCTGATAGATGAAGCCGCTGCGGACGAGATAGAAACGGCTGTCGCCGACATGCGCGCAGTACGCGTAGTCATCCACTATTTTAACCACGGTCGCCGTCGTTCCCATGCCCCGGAGGCTGGGATCTTCGAGCGAATGTTCATAGATGCGTGCGGATGCGTAGTTGATGGAGTTGGCCAAGGCATTGAGGAGAGCGGGATCGGGATGGCTTTTCACGTTTTTGGCAAGTTCCGGATCTATACGCGTGGCGACTTCGCTCTTCACCTGCTCGATGCAGATGCGGCTTGCAATCTCACCACCAGCATGACCACCCATGCCGTCCGCGACAACAAAGAGTCCCGACTCGTTTTCCACGAGCATCGAGTCCTGATTTGTTGATCGTACGCGCCCGATGTCGGTGCGTCCGACGGCATGCACCTTGCGTTGCATGTTACTCCCGATCTGGCAGGTTAAACCCTGCACGGTCTTTCGCGATCGTACTGATCAGACTATCGGCGATTGTGGAAGGATGTTGAGGGAACTTACAGGAAAAAATTAGAGTTGCGGTAAATTTTAAGCCAGGCCGCTCGGGAGAGCATGCCTGGCTTTCTGATAAAAAGAGTGGCTGAAGCCACGAATGTCGCGGGGCTGGAAAGCTTGGGCTCAGGCCTACTTAAGATTGCCGATGATCGCCTGGGTAAAGGCCCGCGTTCCGAGTTTTCCACCCAGATCGCTGGTCCTGGTTTCCGGATTGGCCAGCGTGCGGGTGATGGCATCGCGGACCTTGTCGCCCAAGGGTAATTCCCCGATGTAATCCAGCATGGAAGCCGCGCTCAAAAGCAGAGCCGTGGGGTTGGCCTTGTCCTGACCGGCGATATCCGGTGCGGAACCGTGCACCGCTTCAAAGATCGCATGATGATCACCGATGTTGGCACCCGATGCGAGGCCCAGGCCACCGATCAGGCCGGCTCCAAGATCCGAGAGTATATCGCCGTAAAGATTTTCCGTCACGATCACATCGAACTGGGTGGGCTTTGTCACCATCTGCATACAGCAGTTATCGACGATCATGTCACCATATTCGATATCAGGGTAATTCGCCGCGACCTTCGTGATGGAGTCCAGAAAGAGTCCGTCGGTGTACTTCATGATGTTGGCTTTATGAACGACCAGGACGCGCTTTCTTTTCAGCTTGCGCGCCAGTTCAAAGGCATGACGACCGATGCGTTCCGAGGCCTCGGCGGTGATGAGCTTGATGCCCTGGGCCACGCCTTCAGAAATCTTGTATTCGATGCCTTTATAAAGGTCTTCCGAGTTCTCGCGCACGATGATCATATCGATGCCGGTGTAGTGGCTGGGAAGGCCCGGGAAATTCTTGATAGGACGGACGTTGGCGAAAAGGTTCCACATCTGCCGCATCTGGACGTTGATCGAGCGATGACCGCCGCCGATCGGTGTGGTGGTGGGACCTTTGATCGCGACCTTGTTCCGGTTCAGGCTGTCGATGAATTCCTGGGGCATCAGGTTGCCGGTCTTTTCAAAAGCGGTCAGCCCGCATTCCACCTGCTCCCAGCGCACGGGAGCTTTGATGGCTTCGAAAACCTGTTTGACGCTTTCAGAAATCTCGGGTCCTATGCCGTCGCCGGGTACAAGGGTAATGGTCTTCATATCGCTATTCTCCGCTAGATTGGAAAAACTTAAAGTTCTGTTTCAGTCGTTCAATAGAAAGCGTCGGGACATCAGGATCGTCAGCGCAGCGAGGGCGTTATGAATACCGCCTTCCTTCATTGTAGCATCGAGCTCGTCCAGGGACAGAGTCCTCACTTCGATACGTTCTGTCAAATCGGGAAAATGCTGACGCTCTGGTGGCAAATAACAGCCGCGGGCTAAAAACATATGGAGCCGATTGGTCAGGATCGCCGGATTGGGGCTGATGACGCCCACCTTTTCGATGCTGCGCGCGCGATAGCCGGTTTCCTCTTCCAGTTCCCGCGCCGCGGCCAAAGCCGGGTCCTCATCATCATCAATACCGCCGCCCGGACATTCCAGGGTCATCTGCATCATCCCCACGCGCGGCTGATGCACGAGGATCGCGCGGCCGTCTTCCGTCAGGGCGAAGACATTCACCCAGGATCTTGTGTCGATGCGATAATACGCCAGCGGCACAGGCTTGCCGTTTTCCTTCTCTACGAGGGAAACCTCTTCGACTTGAAAGACCGGGGTTTGAGCCAGGACCTTCTTATGTGTGATGCTCCAATCCATAGGCTTACCTGTCGATTCCATAGATTTTGCTGATGACCACCGGCTTTTTCACGAAAAGCTCAGAAAGCTTCCGCCGGATCATGAGCCGCGCCTGTTCATTGAATGAGACGATGGAAAATTCCTTGCGCGACTCGGCCTGATACAGATGATGCAGGCTTCCCAGTATTTGCATTTCGCATGCCTCCTCTTCCGCTTCGTCAGCGAAGGGCAGGCCGATAAATTCCACTTCGATCTGCATAGGATGCTGGGGGCCGACAAGCCCGGTGCAGATCGCCATTCCCGAGTCGCCGATCTTATGCCGTGAACGCATAGTGTCGTAACTCATGGGCAAACGCGACCAGGAATCTATGAAAAGTGAAGGAAGATCAAACTCAGCGAAGATTTCATAGCCATCGGCACCAAGCGCCACCACGCGACCGTTGCGAGCGGGAATCACCTGCTCAATCCTTGGGGCCAAAGCCTGATTGGTCTTGATCTGCGTGAAAGTCCCGTGCACGGGCATATAAAACTGGGGATTCACAGCCTGAATCAGGCGGGTCAGATCCCCTGCATAGGCATGGCCGCTGACATGAATCCCGGGCTTCTCGCGCGCGGTGATCATCTTCGCGCCTTTTTCATGGCCCATGCTGATCAGTTTGAAAATGGCCTTTTCATTGCCGGGAATCACGCGCGAAGAAAAGATCACCTGATCCTCGGCCTTCACCTGCAGATGATTGACCTCGTCATTCATAATGCGCTTCAGGCCCGAGCGGTACTCGCCCTGACAACCCGAACAGAGCACCACCACATCCTTGCGACTCAGGCGCGCCGCGGCGTCTTCATCGACCAGCACCTGGGCTTCCTCACCAAGCAGGCTGAGTTTGGCGGCAATCTCAAGACTCTTGCGGAGCCCGGCACCGAAGACCAAAACTCGTTTCTGAGTCTCCTGCGCCGCCCGCAGCACAGTTTTGATGCGCCAGAGGTTACTGGAGAAAGTCGTGAGATAGCTGATGCCCGTCGCGGTCGCAAAACAGGCCTTCAGTTCGGGAAGGACTGTGCTTTCACTCGGGCATTCTCCGCTGGATCCGGCGTTGGTGCTGTCGGCGACCATGACGCGGAAAGGGGAGGACTTGGCGTTTTTACTGACGCGATCCAGGTCCAGGTCCGGGTCGATCGGCAAAAAACCCTGCACTTTGAAGTCGCCGGTGTGAAAGATCCGATTGCCGTCGCCCATGTCGATCGCCAGCGCACTGCACTGGGGAATGGAATGGGGGACATGAATCCAGTCGATCTTTGCATGGCCGACGCGGCAGGAATCACCTGATTTTATAGGGCGTATATCATAAGCGGTCTGATCACCGCGCTGCATGAGTTTATCTTTCAAAAGCTCATGCGCCCAGGGACCGATGTAAACAGGAGCCGGCCAGCGCGTCAGAAAATAGGGAAGGGCGCCGAGATGATCTTCATGGCCGTGCGTGATCAGATAGGCCGTGGGTTGCATGCCGAGGATGCTTTCCAGCTCCTCCCATGCAGGAATATGCGCATCAACGCCAATTTCGAAGGGTTCGGCGAACGACAGACCGCAGTCCACCAGCAGGCAGACCCCTTGATTGACGTAAAGAGTGAGATTCATCCCGAACTCGCCGCAGCCCCCGACCGTAAAGATATACACTCGTGTCGGATCCTGGAGAGACTGAGCTTGAAGGGTATTGTGCATTGATTTCGTCCGGAAAATGCCAGCAGCAGCGACGCTGGCGTCGCGAAAACTGAGCGTTTATACAGAACTTGCAGTCAAATTGCTATCCTTTTGCAGGCCGGAAAAGGAAGGGGTAACTGATCTGAATGCTTCCCTTCTGTGGTTTTGGCCATTTCCAGTTGGCAATCTTGCCGCGCACGCATTCAATCATCTTGGGATCGCTGATGGAACTCGTGACCAGGTCAATGTCAAAGACCTGACCCTGGGTGTCGAGGTGCCATTGCCACTCCATGGAACCGACTGTCTGCTGATTGCGTCGCAACGCCAGCTCGTAGCAAAGCTGAAGTTCAAACCTATATTTGGCGATGGTCTGCTCGATCAATTTGGGATCGAGGGTACCGATCAAAGGTTCGCGCACGATCTTCGGTTTGTCAGGATCGAAAATCGAAGCCTGGATCTGGCTGACCTTGTCATTGAAATTCCGGAAGCTGCCCTGTTCGACAAGACTCAGAAAACTGCTGTCCGCGGCGATGACCAAGGGGCTGGAGTTGTCGACTGTCACCGGGACCACGGGCTCGCGGTGGCGGACGATCCGCTTCTGATGATCCTCGGCAAAGCGGGCCAGCTGCTCGACTTCTTTATACATGGCGTCTTCATCGGACGCTTCCGCCTTGAAGAGCTGGACCTTGGTCGGCTCGACAGTCTGGCGGTACTCATTGAAATCGTAATTCCGATCCGAGGTGAATTCCTGCGTCGCTTTTCTGCGCAGGGAAAGAGTCACCTGAGCATTCTTATGCCAGATGTTCAACTTATCTTCAAGGCGCAGAAGGCTGCCGCGGAAGCTCTCGCCCATGACATAGGGCAGGGCTACAAGTGCGTTCCGGCGATCGTTCAGAATACGGCCTTCCAGGTTCTCGCGCTTGGCGAGAATGGCCTCGATATCATGATCGAGCTGCCGGTAAAGATTACGATAGTGCTCACGGGACTCCAGGAAAACAGGGTGCTGCGCCGGATTTCCCTTGAGCGCATCATAGCCCAGCAGGGTATCGGTGAAGCCCTTGGCGAATTCCATGGCGGATCGGATCGGCACGAGCCTATCGTATTTCACCTGCAGGCTTTCCGGAACATTGAGCAGGTGCTTCGGATGAATGAAGGGCAGAGTATATTCGTTCCTAAGGTCAATGAAATCGCGTGGCCGATCATCCGGTTTCTTCAGAAGACCGAGGACGAAACCACCCATAAACCAAAGGGCGGCCACAAGGCCGATGCCGAGGAACTTTAAATCCTGACGACCGCCAAACCAAAGATCAAGCGACGAACCGCGATAATCCTTGTTCGTGGTCTTCTGCACGGCCCGGGTCTGGCGCTCTTTGCCAATGCGAATCAGAACGCGCAGGTCATTGTAGGCGATACTGCCGTAATCGCCCTTTTTCATGATGTGCGTATAAGCCGATTTCCGATCGGAGTTGATATCCTCGATCTTGCCTTCAAAGGTCGTGAAGCCTTCCCAGTTGGGATCCAGGTCCACTTCCACGCCACGTTTGGTGATCTTCAGAATGCGGATATCAGTCGGCAGGGCATAAAAAGGTGCGGTCAGCTCGCCATCTGGGTCACTCGTGAGAAAGATCGAGCCGCGTTTGGTGAAAGGACGCGAAGTCTTCGAGAGGAGCTCACCGTTCTGGTGAACCTCGATGAAGATTTTGTAATTGTCCCGCGGTTTTTTCCGCAGTTTCCACCAGGAGCGCCTCAGGGATCAGTCTCCTTCAATGCTTGAGCACCCTTGTTTCAAAGCCGTATTTCGCAATGCGGGCTTCCGCCAGGGCATAGATCACAGGTCTTAGGTGAATGTATTTCAGCTTCTGATCCACCGCGAGCACCGCGGTCGTTCGGGTCAGGTTGCTTTCGAGCTTGATCGCCGTGGAATAGGCTTCCTTTTTCACCCGGTTTTGCAGATAGGTGACCAGGGGCTCCACGTCTTTCATATTCTGCGAATCAATCGGCCAGCTGAAGCGGCGTCGATCCGAAGTCACGACCAGGACCTTCTTCCCATCCTGAAACACACCGAGCCAGATGCCGCCATCCGGAAGATTCTTCGCATCATACTGAATCACATCCACACGCGCACCGAGGCGTGGATTGAGTCCCGTCAGAAGATGCCCGCGCAGAATGATGACCAGTCCAAACGCGATCAACGCCGGAAAGGGGAACCACAGCACAGGTTCCTGCAGTCTTTCCTTGAGGCCCATCAGGGCTTCGACCCAGCTTTGATTGCGTCCCTGGCCGTTCATAAGAGCCCGCCTCCGACGACGACCTTGTCAAAGAGCTTGGAGCTGCGCAGACCGGAAATGCACTGAATCACGATCGGCATCGGAATTTCCTCGGTCGGGAGGAAAAGCACGGTGCGCGAACGAGTTTTGCCGGTTTCCTCGGCCTTTTCCTGCATCCAGCGCTCCATGTCCTTGGCGAGGCGGTTCAACTGGGGCGCTCCATCCGCATGCGGTATGTAGAATTTATTCCGTACATTGGTCAGGTCCTGAGCGAAAGCGCCGACCGTTCCGAAGAAAAAGGCGTCGCGCGTCAGAAGAATCAGGGGCGTATCCGCCGACAGCGTTTCACTGCCTTTTTCGGCGAAATTCTTGAATCCCGTGTCCTGGATCGGGACCTGGACCACAGGAATCTCCGCTTCGATCAAACCATAGCGGCCGGCCATGGAAATCGCCCGCAGAACGGACGACAGATAAAACATGAGGCCCACGGCCGCGAGCACGCTGATCGGGATATACCAGACGTTATTAGATAATCTCTTCTTCGTCCTTGATATCTTCAACTGAAGCATCGTCGAAGCTGTCATCTTCCACCTCGGTCTTGGATTCGGTCGGCGCGGCTTCGCGCTTGCTCACAGGCTCCTGGACGGGCGCAGCGGCTTCTGCCATCGGCGCGGCGACATAGGTCGCCATTTCCTGCGGAGCCAGAAGGTTGATCAGAACGGACACACCGTAATGCACGCGTTCGGTCAGGCGAATCGCGAGACCGCGGAGCATCTGGTGTCCGGTGAGAAAGAGCATGCTCATCAGAAGGCCCATCGTCGTGGGATTGAGCGAACCCGCGATCCCGTTGGCGAGACGCGCCTGCTTTTCCGAGGTATCGAGGATTTCAATCGAATCGAAAGCCGCCCAAAGCCCATCGATCGTCCCGAGTATCCCGATCAGAAGAATCAGCGTCGAGAGCGCGGGAAGAATGCTGATCCGTGATTCGAGCCTCGGCAGAAAGTCGATGGTTTCCTCTTCGATCGTTCCCCGCACGGTATGCGGATCACGCTCCAAAGCTTCCAGAGCTTTCAGGCCGATCGACGGCAGCGAGGTATACGACGCGTTCTTGCAGATACTCACCGCGCGCTCCAGATCCTCGGCTTGGACGGAGCGGCGAAGGTTGTTCAAAAACTTTTTGAAATCAACATTGTAAACGAACTGCAGCATAATCAGACGTTCGAAGATGATCAGTGTGCCGATGAAGCCCAAGGCAATGATCGCAATCAGATAAAGATTGCCATTTTGTAAACTGACTGCCAGCTGACTCCACATCAGTGAGCCCTTTCCTGTCGATGACTGCAGATATCATTACTATTGTAACTCTGTCAGACAGGCTTTGGATACTGGCGGGCCAGGGTTTCAGCGCTTGTTGATTTTGGTAATTTCGGTTTGAGCGTTAAGTTCCGCATCAATCTCATTGTTTTGCGTGGAGGTCTTGAGGGAAAGCGTGCCCTTTTCGCAGGCGCGAGCAAAGGCTTTCAAAATCTCGGGATCGAAGAGATCGGATTCGCTCATCAGTCGTTCAACCGCTTCATCCTGGTCCATGAAACCGGAGTAGACGCGGCCTGAAACCATGGCGTCAAACACATCGGAAATGGCCACGATACGCCCGAAGAAGGGAATATCCTCGCCGGCGAGGCCTTCCGGATAGCCGGTGCCGTCCCATTTTTCATGATGATATTTGATGCCGGAGATGATGCGCTGGGCATTCGGCAGATGACCGATGATGTTGGCGCCAATCGTCGGATGCAGTTTCATCTCCGCGTATTCCTCGGAGCTGAGCATGCCGGCCTTTTTCAATATGGCGTCAGGAATCCCTATTTTGCCGATGTCATGGCAGAGCGAACTGATCATCAGAAGGCGTTTGACGTCCTTATGAAGTTTCATCTCATCAGCAATCGCCATCGCATAGCTCGATACGCGTTCCGAATGGCCGCGCGTATAGGTGTCCTTCGCTTCGATGGTGCTCAGCATGGTGTCGATGATACCAAAGAGCCAGGAGTCGAGTTCTTTTCTCAGCAGCATGGACTCGATGATAGGCGAGGCCCGCTGCAGGAGAGCCTGGGTCGTTTCGAGTTCCTGGATCGAGAAGTTCTCTTCCGGGCTATCGATCTCGATATGAACCAGGGCTATGATTTCCTCGTTGTGGCAAACGGGAAGAATCGCGCGGCTGCGACCTTCATGGGTGACCCGCGCTTCTGGATTCAAAAGAATGCCCTGCTTGCGCGAAAGAGCATCTTCAAAGGCGCTCTTGCTGAGAAGGAAGCTATTATTGCTTTCCTTAAAATTTTTGATGGCGTATGGAATCAGCTGCCGGGTTTGATCCGACCAGATGAAGACAGCCGCGCGCGTCGCGTTACCGATGATCTTGCCGACGCTTTTCAAAAGCGTATTGCAGCTTTCATTCAGATCTTTGATGACGATCAGGTTACTGTGATAGTTGAAGATATCCGAGATAGCCTGCGTATTGCTCATCACATTGTTGGCGAGCGTGCTGGGATCGAGGCGAACCGCGCGGCGGAAATGATGCCGATGCGGATTCTCCATCTCGATCGGACCTTTGATGCCCGCCGGTTCATCGAGCTGCATATCAAAGCGCATCAGGTCGGTGGCGATATGAATGCCACTGTCCGGTGCGACAAAGGTGAATTCGGTGGAGCCGATCAGGATGCGATCGCCGTTATCGAGGGTTGAGTTGATAACCCGATCGCCGTTGATATAAGTGCCATTGCGGGATTCGAGATCTTCGAGGATGAAGAGGCGGCCGCGTTTTTTGATGCGAACATGGTGGCGGGAGGCTTCGGCATCGCGCAGGACCACTTCGTTGGTGGGGTCGCGGCCAATGGAAATAGGGAACTGCTTCAGCTCAATGCGGCTGCCAGCGTTGTATCCCCTCTCGACCAATAAAAAAGCCATACCCATAGCGCGTTTATCCACCCATTTCCGGCCTACTCTTCTTTATCGGCAGAGTGTCCACGTTCCCTGAGTGTCTCAAGTTTTGACAGCCGGGGCCGATAATGAAGCAGCTGTCAATTCAGGAACTTAGGAGGGACGGGACCATGCGCACCCCAGGAATTTTGTTACTGATTTCCTTTGCTTTGGGCGCAAGTTCCATAAGAGCGGAGCAGCTGCCTCCCTTGGGCAAACGGGTCTATCTTCTGGATGAAGACAAGCCTGCGCGACCTGCTGATATCCGACCGTCAGAACGTGGTTCCAGTTTACCAGGACAGACCCTGATGCGGGATCCCCTGCCTCTGAATGCAGCGAGTTTTGTGGATAAGACAAGGCATCACCCAGCGGAAACCCCGAAGCGCGTTTCGCGAATGACCTTCGACAAAGTCGCGGTCCAGGGTCGCTATCTCGTTCCCCGTGTGACTTTCGATCGGCCGTCTTTGGAAGTTGGTCGTCGGGAAGAGCCCGTCAAACAGGAATACAGAAAAAAGATTCTGGATTCCGAGCGCGAGCTGCGGGAATTTGATTGGTGATGCGCTGCCGCTCGCGGCCCATGCCGCGCCCCCGGATCACCGCCCCCCCCATCTTCATCAGGTAAAAGAGAGCCCTTTCCCGTTTTCCGCCAGACATATCCAAAGCTGATTTTTTGTGGTATGGTGTGTTTCTAACAGTTGCTGGCTGGCTGGTCAATTTAATTTCTTTTAATGTGGAAAATTTTCCAAATCCCAGGATTCCCCTCGTGAATACACTGCTGCAATGGGACCGATGGCTGCAAAAGTCCGTCAATCTGGATATGATATCCCCCATCAACGATAAACTGATGAGTCTTTGGTCTGCGGAATGGCCCTGGTTTCTTATCGTCCTTGGCTTTGCCATTCCTATCATCCGCAGCCGTCAGTGGCCGCGTCTTTGGGCGATCGGCTGGATTGGATTGACTGTTGGCGTCAGCGATATGGTCTCGCATTACATTCTGAAACCCTGGTTTGGCCGTATCCGCCCCTGTCGGATGGAAGGGCTCGTACGGATCGTCGAAGGCTGCTCGGGTTATTATAGTTTCCCCTCCAATCACGCCGCCAACGCCGCCGTGTTTGCCACGCTATGGTTTTTGCTCTTCAGTCGATTTCAAGGCTCTTTGGCCGTCCTTTGCGCCTTTGTCATCGGCATGTCGCGCGTTTACCTGGGCGTTCATTACCCGACCGATATCCTCGGTGGATTCATCTGGGGAACGTTTCTGGCCCTGATTTCTTACCTGATCTGGCAGCGCCTTCCGCTCAGCCGTGAGCTGGCGAAAGCGTAAGCCGCCTTTAGAACTCATATTGCGTTCTCAACATATAAGACCGTCCGGGGAAGGGAATGGGTCCTACGGGATATTTGGCCTGGTAGGGCTGGGCTATCTCGAGCCTTGCATCGGTCAGGTTTTGGACCGCAAACGACGCTTCGAGGCCTTGGGTTTGGAAAAGATTGCTATGCCGCAGATTCACGTTCAGAAGAGTGGTCAGCGGCAGCTTTTGAAGGGGAGCCGGATCACGAATGGGGTCACCGCTCGCATCTGTGCCGACTTCAGGCCCCTGCTCCGTGAACGCAAACCGTTCCCCGACCAAGGACAGCGAAGGGTTGACAGAAAACTCCCGATTCACTTTATAGCCTGTCACCAGCCCTGCCTTATGCTGAGCCTGACCATAGGCGGCTTGATCGTGACCGGGAACCTGGGCGCTAGGCTCATCATTGAGCGTCAGCTGATAGTAGGCGTAGGTGAACGTCGCAAAGACTTGACTCGACTGGAAGCGCAGCTCCGATTCAAAGCCGCGCGATCCAAGGTCGCCACCGTTGCCGTAGATACCGGCGCCGCTGGGTCCTGTGAAATACACGATAGGTCGATGAACCAGATGATCAAAGACGCTGACCACGCCCCAAAGGGTGTCGCTGAAGCGGTAGCCAACTTCCAGCTCGTGGTTTCGGGTTGTTTCCGGCTTGATGCCGTAGTTATTGGAGTCCTCCACCCGGTTGGGGATGATGCCACCAGGTACGCGGAAGCTTTGCGATAGCATGTATTTCGCATGAAAATCCTGCCAGGCCCGGGTGAAACCGACTCGAGGCGCAAAGAAATCTCCGTGAAGATCCGTCTTATCGTAACGCACACCCGCCGTGAGCTTCACCCAATCATTGTCGTTCATGAGCTGCAGAAAAAGCGAATCATTGCGATAGCTGATGTGATCTATTTCCTCGTTTTTCTTCAGGATCTCTTCATTGGCAGCCAAATTCAGCTTGGGCGAACGATAGGTCGTGTGAATGAAACCCTGGTAGCCCACGATCATGTTGGTCTTATCCGTCCAATCATAGTGCAGGGTCACGCCCCCGGTTTTTCGATCGACTTTGTTGCGATACCAGTAAGGGCCCTGGTCCACCCAGTACGGGTACTGCAGTTTGTAATTGATGAAGGGCGTGATCTTCAGAGCGCCGGATGTCCACTCATGGCCCGTTTCAACCTGATAGGTATCCCAGCGTTCCCGGATGTGCTGCCAGGGCGCAATATCAGGTTCATCAAAATAAAGGAAAGGAGCGCGATAGAGATCCACCAGAGCTTTGGCATAGGTTCCCTTGTACTTGACATTCAGGGTCATGTTTGCCAGTTCCAGCTGAGAATCCTTGAGATCTATTTCATCTCCGTAATATGTGGTCGCTTTCTGGTCGGTGATCAGCGAACGCGAAGCCACGACGTTGGCGCTGTAGGCAAGGTCACCCTCATCCTTCGCCACCCCGGCTGCAAGCGTGCGATTCAGGAATGCGCGACCGCCTTGCTCGATGTCCATATTCACATAAGAGCCGGGACGACTGGCGGAGCGCGTAAGGATATTGATGACGCCCAGCGCGGCATAACCACCGTAAACGGACGATCCGGGACCTCGGACGATTTCAATCCGATCCAGGGTGTTCACCGGAAAATGCCTTGCGAACTGCGTGATCCCAAATTTTTCCTCGTTGATATCGAGTCCATCGACCATCACCAGGAATTTGCCTTCGACGGAATTGATGCCGCGAATGCTCAGAAGCTGACCGCCTTCAATTTCCGTCACCACTCCGTAGCCCGGAACCATGCGTAAAAGGACATCGACGACATCGCGCGCGCCCATATCCAGCATCTGCTCGCGGGTGATGACTGTGACAATCCCCGGCGTTTCCCGGATATGCATATCCTTCCGAGTAGCGACCGAAACCTTAAGGTTCAAAAGATCACTAAGACTCAATTCATTCTCATCAGCAGCCCACAGCGCTTGCGAGGCCATGAGCACAAGCAAAAGCGGGCACCACTGATGGATGTTTTTCCTCATTGAATCCTCTTGGAGTGCTGGTGGATGTCTTTCCTTCATAGTAAACAGTTGGAACCCTGAAGACAAGGAGGCGGAGCCGGCTGTCTCCTGACGCAGGAGTGGTTCATGTATCCTGCCGCATTGTCAGAGCTATTCCCCTCTGCATTTCATGCTGTAAGGTAAAGATGTGCGGAAAGCGTCAAAGCTTAGGTTTCCGTCGCAAAATCCGAAGCATTATGCGTCCTGGGCGATCTTCGGAGACTGAGCAGATTGAAGTTTAAGTTACCCAGAAAATCCATAGGCAATCGGATTCTGATGCTGATCATCGGGATCGTGACGGCCGCCTTTGTTTCCCTCGGTCTCATCGGGGGGCTTGCCTTCCGTAACCTTGCGCAGGGGTTTCTGGCGATTGTCGAGGCGCAGAACCAGGAATTTGCCGCGATGCTCAATCGCAACTCGGAACGTTCCCGAAATCGCTTCGTTCAGATGTTCGAAGAGAACGCTCGGGCCAAGGGCGAGACGCTGATTGCGCGCGATTCTTTGAACCTCAAAAATCCTTTCCTTGAAAACTCCTATACTCAGGTGCGTGAGACCCTGCAGAATTCCTTCCACTTTGATGCGTCCATGATCCTGGCCTCTTTTATCGTCATTGAGGGGGATCAGATCAAAGCCTGGCAGTACCTGGACCGGGAGCATAAGGACGGTTTGAGCCTTCCTATCGTTTACGATTCCAGTCGGGAAATCTGGGTTTCAAGCCTGCAGGGGGAACCCATCACGGTTTATGATCCCGGCATGGAAAAACTGCGCACGCTCGAAAAGCCGACCATCCGCAAGGTTCAGGTCAGTGTGGGTTCTGGCTCAGGTCGCCGGACCATAGCGGCCTATGAAGCCATCGTCCCCATCTCCGAAAGCGTCCCGGAATTCATTCCAGAGCGCCTGAAGCAGGGGGAGGCCATAGCTTATCTTCGCTATCTCATCAGCCTCGAAATGATGGATCAGGCCATCGCGATGGAGGAGAGTGAGATGCAGAAAATGCTGGCAGAGCAGAGCACCATCACGGAAAGCACTTTACAGAAGACTTTGAGTGATACGAATAGTCGGATCGCTCAGCTTGTCCTCATTTTGAGCTCAGCCGTCATCCTGGTTATTCTGGTAGCTTTTGCCCTTTCGCTCTGGGTCAGCCGACGCATTGCGCAGCCCATCGAACAGCTGAGTCGTGCGGCCAAGAAGATTGCCCAGGGCGACTATGATCAGGCTGTGCAGATCGAATCCGAGGATGAGATTGGCCGTCTGGGCCGGAGCTTTGAGACCATGCGGGTGCAGGTGAAAACCTTTACCGATAAGCTTCAGGTCCTGGTTGAAGAACGGACGGCTCGCCTGCATGAAGCGCTTGAGACGGTGACCAGCCAAAGTCAAAAGATTCGGGAAATCATGGAGCAGATCGATCAGGGCATCCTGACCCTTGATACCCAGCTCAGAATAGAAAAGGATTATTCGCATCATCTGCTGAAACTCTTTCCTTCCGCTGGGGAGGATCTGGCCGGCACTCCAATCCTTGAACTCATCTTCCAGGACACAGGCCACAGCGGTGAAGATATCCAGAAGGCGCGCGAGTCATTGGCTGCGTGCTTAGGTGAAGAGGCGATCAACTGGGATCTCAACTCGGATCATCTGCCGCTGCAGCTGCAGTATGCGTGGGGTGGCAGCACGAAGACTTATGAACTCCGCTGGAATCCGATCATCGAGGGGCGGACCATTATCCGCGTGCTCCTGACCATCCGTGACCGGAGCAAGGAGCTTGCTCTTGAGGATCAGGTTCGCGTTGCGACCCAACGCTCGCAGCGTTTGACCCAGGCTCTTACCGACCTTGTGGCCGTGCGGTCGGATGCAGTCGGTGCGATGCTGCGCGATTCGAACCGGGCGCTTCAGGACATTGAAGCGAGCCAGAGCGATGAGATCGAACACAGGAAGAATTACATCCGCCTTCACACCATGAAGGGTGCGGCTCGCAGCCTTGGCCTGAAAGCCCTGGCGCAGGCCATTCATGAAGCCGAGATCTTCCTGCAGCGGCTGTTCCGCTATGAAAGTTTTGATTCCGAAAGCTTTGCGAAGTCGCTCGATGTTATACGGGACGAACTGGACTTTCTGCGGGATGTCGCGGGCCGCATTCTGAAGATCAAGATCGATGGCCAGGAGCAGGAGTCGCGAAATCTTTTCGAGATGCTGGCCGAGGAGATGCGCGAAGCGTTCAAACTCTGCTCGGAACGGCATGTGGACTTCGGCGGAATTGTAGTGGAAGACCGCGTGATCCAGTGGAACCCCCGCTTCCTTGTGGATGCTGTACAGGCCGCCCGTCATGCTTTGACCAACTCTCTCGATCATGGCTATTTCAAACCGATTCAGGCCGGGCGTCTGGCATCGACGGAAAAGGTCATCTTTCGCCTGCGAGCCTATCGGGAAGCAGGGCAGGTCGTGATAGTGTTCGAAGATGAGGGCTATGGTTTCGATCACAAGGCTGTTCGCACCCTGGCCGAGAACCATGGGCTCGATCTTCAAGTTGATCCGAATTACCTGAATGTCCTTTTGCGCGAGGGCCTGAGTACAGCCAACGAGGTTACGCAGCTGAGCGGCCGTGGCGCAGGTCTTGCCGCCATCCAGACTTTCGCCGAAGAATGGGGTGGAAGCATCACCCTTGCCGATAACGAGCCTCGCGGTAGCCGCATCATTGTCACTCTGCCCGATGCCGCCATCCTTTGCAGAACTTCCCTCATGCTTCAGAAAGATCCCGTCAGCGCCTGAGTGTTCCATGCTATCATGGTCGATGCAATGCCACTGCAAAGAGGACCCGCGACGTGTTCGATCGAAGAACCGGCCGATTCATTTTCCTGCTCTTTTTCCTTTGGGCATTTCCTCTTCACGCCGAGGAAAAGCTGGGGATCTTTCAACCGACGGTCAAAGCTCCAAAAGATGTTCAACGGGCCTTTGCCGATGATCCCGCCCTGAAGGATCTGAAGGTTATGGCCTTCGGGACTTTTGATGATTTTCAAACAGCTGTAAACAGCGACGGCGTGACCTTTGCGCTGGTGCCATCAGCCTATATTCGCTACTTCGAGGATTTCGAACCCCTCTATCAGCTGACGCTTGATGGCCAGGCGAGTTTTCAGGAGGTCGTCGTCAGTTTGGATCCTGCCTGGAATGAGCAGAAATTGAGCGAGGGCATTGTCGGCACCATCAATGTCGTCGGACGGGACAAAACGCGGAAGATGGTCGAGGATCGCTTGAACGGCCGCAGTTTCAAGCGTCTGAAGCAGGTTTCCAAGATCGCTGATCTTTACCCCCTGCTGGCTCTCGGCAACGCCCAGTACGCGATCTTCGCACCCCATGATCTGGATCTGGTGAAGAAGGAATTCTCGTCCAAACCTATTCAGGTCATGCGGACCGCGGATGTTCTGCATCCCGTCATCGCCGTGCGCAAAGATAGAAAGGGAAAGAACAGCAATGTCTTCCTGAAACTCAGCCCCGCCACCCTTAAATCAATTGGCGTGAACGGCATCAAGGGTTTCAGCAAATGAACAAGGTTTCCAAGAGGAATGCGCATATGCAAGCTTTATGGATGGGGATCCTCTCTTTTCTTTTTGCACCGATTTTAACGGCTGCGACTGTGATGACGGTCAGCTTCGATGCATCCGAGATGCGGGTTGTCAGGGAGACTTTGGCCCGGGATCTCAAGAAGCACAAGCATGTGGAGTTCCTTATTGATAAAAATAGTGATTACGCGCAGTTTATCGGCGCTTTGGAAAAGAACAGGCCGGATTTCGTAGCTTTATTGGACAACAAGGCGGTGAATTTCATGAAGCGGCTGGAGGAGGAGAAGAAGCCCGAAAATCTTGCCCGCATTCAGGCGGCTGCGACCATGGCTCTGAACCTGCGGAATGTGCTGCAGGGAAGCACGAGGATCTGCGGCATACATTATGAGGTCCCGGCTTTTACCATCATCACTCGCTTTCGAAGTCTTATGCAACGTACCATAACCAGGGTCCTGGCTCCTTATCGCGCTTCTGAATTCGAGTGGATGATCTCCGAAGCCAGGCAGCAGCTCCAGAAGGAAGGGATTGAGCTGATCGGGGTCGATGTGGAGGCGAATGGTCGCGAACAGGAAGCCATCAATAAACTGGTGGAGACGATTCTCAGCGATGAACACGCTGGTAGAAAGATCGATGCCATCCTGGTGCCGACGGACAATGTGATTTTGAATAAGGAAGCCTTCACGGCCATCTGGTTACGGAAAGCCCGCAGTCTGAAAGTGCCTTTTCTTTGCAATATTGAAAAATTCGCAAGCAAGGATTTTGATTTCTGCACCTTTGCCGCCTATCCCGACCTCGTGGCACTTGGACATCAGCTGGCTGAGCAGATCAATGAGGTTCTGGAAAACGGCAGTTCGGTCAAGGATCTGGGAGTGGACTACATCATCGGTGTGCAGGAAGCCTTGAATCTGTCACGCGCCCGTGCCCTGGATCTGCCTATGCGATCCGATCGCATCGAAGCCGTGGAGCGCGTGGAATAAGTCTTATGCTGGAGCCCTCTTCATCGAAAAAGAGACTTTCCAATGGTGCGCAGCATGATGATGACAAAGCTGGAGAAGAGCAACACTCCGGCCAAGGCGGCCCAGAAGGGAAAGGATGGAAAGCTCTTGATTTGATTTAAGAAATTCATTAAGGCCAGACCCAGAAAGAAGCTGTTGAAAGCAAAAATGATCTTTTCGTTGTTCACAGTTGCTCCTGCTGAACGATGCCTGGATGATGATCGACGTTAGGTTTGATCTGAAATCAGCATCCGTATACCGTGACTGAGTCTGGAGCCCTTGCTTCAAATTGTGCTTTCAATCAAGACTTGTATAAACGAAATCGGAGAGGAAAGACCCGCGCATGAAGGCGCGGGTCAGGATCATTTACTTTTCATCGGGAAAAAATTTGGTTCCGGCATCGACATGCTTTTTGAGCAAGGCCGGTGGGGCGAAGCGGGCTCCATAGCGTTCTTCCAGGCCCTTCAGCGTGTTATACACATTCTCGGCACCCAGATGATCGACGTAACGCAGCGGTCCACCCAGGAAAGGCGGAAAGCCGAGGCCGAAGACGGCGCCTATGTCGCCATCATAAGCGGACAAAAGAATGCCCTCCTCAAGACAGCGAATCGTTTCATTGATGAAGACATAAACGCAGCGGTCCGCGATATCCTCGGCCGGGATAAACTTATATATGCGTTTTTCGCCCATCATTTCATAGACGGATTCATCCGGCTTGCCTTTCTTGCCACCTTCATAGGTGAAGAAACCCTTGCCGTTCTTCCGTCCGAGGCGACCGGACTGCTGGATGGCATCCAGGCCTGCCGGTGTTTTGATGCGGTTGCCATAGGCTTCGGTCATGGATTCCAGAACATGGATGCCGACGTCGATGCCCACTTCGTCCATCAGAGTGATAGGTCCGACGGGGAAACCGAAGTCCGTGAGCGCGTCGTCGATCTCTTCGATGTTCGCACCCTCTTCCAGAATCAAGGCCGCTTCCGCCATGAAGAAAGCCAAGGCCCGGGTCGTATAGAAACCGGGGCTGTCTTTCACAACGATGATCTGCTTGCCCATGCGCTGGCCAAGGCGGAAGGCGCGATCCACAGCCCATTCAGCGGTCTTATCGGTGATGATGATTTCGAGGAGTGGCATCTTTTCCACAGGCGAGAAGAAGTGCATGCCGAGAACGCGCTCGGGGTATTTCGCCTTCGCTGCGATTTTGCCGATCGGCAGCGCCGATGTATTGGAGGCAAAGACCTGATCGTCGCCTGAGCGGGATTCGACCTGGGCGAGGATTTCCTGCTTCAGTCCCAGATCTTCGAATACGGCTTCGATCACGACATCGGTGGAACCGAAACCCTGGATGCTAAGACCCGGTGAAATGTGAGCCATCTTCTGGGCAAGTTCGAAGTTTTTGATACGGCCGCGTTTAGCCTTCTTGGCAAAGAACTTATACGCATTGGCCAGGGCGCGTTTGGTGGAATCCTTGTTCGGATCCGAAAGCAGAACGCGCACGCCTTTGTCGGCAAGCACCGTGGCAATGCCCGCGCCCATAAAGCCCGAGCCCACGACACCCACCTGCTCAGGAACTTTGTCCCCGAACCTGGCCTTGCCGGCTTCCGCGTAAGCATTGCGCTTGGCGGCTGTCGTCGCATGGAAGAGGTGAACGAGCGACTTGCTTTCCCGGGTATGCGCCAGCTCCGAGAAGAGTCTGGCTTCCAGCTCCAGGCCTTTTTCCAGTTTTTTCTCGAAACCGTCAAAGACCGCATCCAGAGCTTTAAAAGGCGCAGGATAGAAGCCCTTGGTATTTTTCTCGACCATCTCGCGCGCTTTTTTCTCGACGAAGGCACGGCCGATCGGAGTGTGCTCGGCAGCCCAGCGCGGCAGATCCTTGCTCAGGCTCTTCGCATTCAGGGCCATCAGTTTTTTGTCTTTGCTCTTCGTCGCATACTGAAGGGCGACCCGCTCCAGCTGCGTGGGATGCACAAGGGCATCCGCCAGACCCAGCTTCACGGCTTTTTTACCGCTGACCCGCTTGCCGGTCAGGATCATATCCAAAGCATCCTGGATCCCGATCAAACGAGGCAGACGCTGGGTTCCGCCGCCGCCGGGAATCATACCGAGCTGAATTTCCGGAAGGGCGAGGGTGGATGTTTCGGTCACGATACGCCACTGACAGGCGAGCGTGAGTTCCAGTCCACCGCCCAGGCATTGACCATCAATCGCGGCCACGGTCGGGAAGGGGAGTTTTTCGAGCTTATTCAGAATGCCCTGCATCTTCAGAGCGCCGTCCCGGGTTTCCTCGGGCGTATCAAACTGCGAGATATCATTGATGTCCGCACCCAGCGCGAAATCTTTCTTCGCACCGATGATGATGAGGCCCTGAACCTCTTTATTTTCCGCAAGCTCATCGACGATATCGTTCAGCTCACGCAGCAAGGGTTCACCAAGAACCGTGACCGGTTTGTCAGGCGAACCCATGCGCAGGATACGGATATGATCACTCGTGCTTTCGACCTTGAAATACTGTGTCATAGCGAGCTTCCTCTCAGGCGTAACGTTCGATTAACATGGCACCAGACATGCCGCCAGCCGCACAAATCGCAATCAGTCCAAGATTTTTATTGCGGCGAATCAGTTCGTTGGAAAGTGTGGTCACAAGGCGGGCCCCGGTGGCTCCAAAGGGGTGACCGATGGCAATCGCGCCGCCATTGACGTTGAGCTTCTCTTCAGGAATCGAGCCGAAGGCCTTGCTGTCGCCGAAGTAACGCTCACAGAAGTCCTTGGATTCCATCGAACGCAGGCAGCTCAGAACTTGAGCGGCGAAAGCTTCGTGAATTTCGAAAAGATCTATATCCGCAAGGCTCAATCCATTCCGCTTCAAAATATAGGGAATGGCCACAGCCGGACCAATCAAAAGCTGCTCGGTCGGATCCACGCCGACGAAGAAATAATCCCGGATGCGCGACTTGGGTTTCAGACCAAGTGACTTCGCCACCTGCTCATCGGTGATCAGGGCCACAGCCGCGCCGTCCGTCAGGGCCGAGGAGTTGCCGGCCGTGAGGGATCCGTAGTTTTTATCGAAGGCTGGCT